>CARFEX010000001.1:0-8310 GCA_948971535.1 uncultured Eubacteriales bacterium
TTTCACCAAAATTGTTTTCTTCTGTTATGTTTAGACTCACCTCATTATCACCCTCTTCTTCAATATTTCTTAGTATCTTATTAAGCGGATTGTTATCTACTTTGTCCTTATCAGTTTTTTCTTCTATACCTTTATTATTTTTTTCTTCTTTTGATTTAGTTATATACGAACCAGACTTCTTCTTTTCGCCTTTCTTTTTATCATCTTTACCTTTATCTTTTTTCTCTCCGCTTTTCTTATCAGCTTTTTTTGTTGCCTTTTTAACCTTTGAGCCACCTGAACTTTTACCACTTGAACCTTTGCTACCTGAAGCTTTACTTGGTTCTTTTTTCTTATCCAAGCCTTTTGGTCTATTTTCTTGCACCATTTCTGAATAGGTTTTGCGAAGCTTTTCCACCTGTTTTACAGGGTCAATAAAATCTTTTAAGTTCTTTATAACTTCCTCTTTATTCAATGGCAATTTATCAAAACCACCATTTTCTTCAATCACTTGGTCAAGCAAAGCTCTCATGAAAGTAAACTTTTTGTTTACTTTAAATTGATAATCAAAATTATTTTTAAACTTTCCTTTCTTTTCTTTATTTTCTATAGGTTCACCTTGTTGCTGTTCAAACTGTTCTTGCAGTTTTTTAAATGTTTCAAGTATAACTTGTCCTTTTCCGCCTGCCTTTTCTAGCATTTCAAGCATTCTTAAAACATAGATTTGCGAGCCTAGTTCTATAAGTTCGTCTAAGAATATTCCATTATCTTTTTGCCCCTGCATGAGAATAGCAAGCTGAGGAACATCAACTTCCAATACCCCTCTCACACTATCAACTAAGTTAAACACTTCCTTAACTTTAGCATTGAAGAAACTATCAAAATCCGTCTGATAGGAAGCAATAAAGCTCTTAAATGTTCCCCTTTGACCTCTGAATAAATAATCTTCTAATAAATATAAAGTGGCCTCACCCTTGTTATTGTCTAATCGTTCAATTTCAACAACGAAATTAAAGGCTTTATCCATATAAGAGTTTGACGCATAAAATACACCTTCACCAAACTCTGCTATTTCTTTTTCCATATCTACTAAATCTTGCTTTATTTCATCTAGTAAATAGTATTTTCCATTGTCATCAAATTTTCCAACAAGTTTATTCTTGTCAATAAATTCTCTCAAAGAGATTTTATAATAATCTATTATTGTTGGATCTGTAATAACTTCATCTCTTGAAAAAAGTTTAAACTCATATTTTTTCTCTGCAACCTTTTCGGTGCTTTCAACTTTTTTTTCTTCCATGTCAAAATTATACAACTTATTTTTATAAAAGGCAAGATAATTTCAAAACAAAAAATGTATGCTTATTTTTTTAGATAGCTTACACAAAATGGCTTTTCAGCTATTGCATTCACTGTTATCCCGTTTGATACACATTTTCCTTCTTTGTTAAAAAGACAATTTGTGCAACAATCTATTGCCATAGTTTTGCTATCTCGCTGTGGAGCATAGTTTGGAACTTCTTCAAATAATGATTTTGTAACATCTTTTTTTTCTCTACCACTATCTTCATAAGTTGAACAAAGCACCTGCTTATCTATGAGTATACCTTTTGCCATACATGTATATCTATCATTATACTTACATTCAGTCTTTCTACATCTTATATCCATTTTACACCTCTTTTATCTTATTGCCTTTTGTTTGACAATTTATCCATAAATATTGTACAATATGCCTATCAAAGGAGAAAAATATGAAAGTAGTTTTACTTAAAGACGTGAAAGGAACAGGTAAAAAAGGTGAAATTAAAGAAGTTTCAGACGGTTTTGCAAGAAACTTTTTATTAAAGAATGGCTCAGCAAAAATAGCAGATAACTCAGCAATAAGTGAAAACAGCAATAAAAAATCAGCCAACGATTTTCATAAAGAAGTAGAAAGACAGGAAGCTCAAACTCTTGCAAATAAAATTAAAGGTGTAACGGTAGAACTTACTCTTAAATGTGGAGAAAACGGAAAAACTTTTGGTTCAATTACAGCAAAGGAAATAGGCGAAGCACTTGCTAAACTAGGTTTAAATATTGACAAACGAAAAATTGAAATCAAAGAACCCATCAAAACAATTGGCTCATATCAAGTTATAGCAAAAGTTTATACGGATATTTCGGCTAAATTTAATGTAAATGTAACAATTGCATAATAAAATGCTTAATAACTTTTGACAAATCTACATAAGATATTGAAAATGTTTCCTACAAATTGGATATACTTTGATAAAATAATATGAAATGTTTATATATTTACAATCCAAAAAGCGGAAAGATGCAAAACGAAAGTCTTGCAAACTTTATTCAAAAAAAATTAAAGACCTGTTTTCAAGAAGTTGCTATAAAACCTACTCAAAAGCAAGGTGATGCAGGTCTTTTTGCTAGTGATGCTTGTGGGAAATATGACAGCTTGGTAGTTGCTGGTGGTGACGGAACAATAAATGAAGTTATTAACGCAATAGCTACAAAAGCTAATCGACCTAATATTGGTATAATCCCTACAGGTACAGCAAATGACCTAGCACATTCACTCAAAATTCCAAACAATATCAATAAGGCTTTAAAAATAATACTAAAAGGTGAAACTATTTCTCATGATATTTTTAGAATAAACAATAGGTATGGTATCTACGTTTGCGCATTTGGAATTTTCACAAAAGCATCTTACCAAACTGAACAAATAGAAAAAAAGAAACTCGGTTATCTTGCCTATGTAAAGTTTGGTATAAAAGAACTTTTTTCATCAAATTCATTCAAAGTTTCAATCCAAACAGAAGATACCACTATAACCGGTGATTATGCATTGGGACTAATTACAAACAGCAGATATGTCGCAGGGCAAAAGGTTAATGGCAAAGCAAATCTTTCTGACGGATATGTAGATATCGTGCTTGTTGAAGCAACAAAGAAAAAAGTTACAATAAAACCTCTTATGAAAATTGCAAAATTATTCATGCTAGGTATAAACAATTTGAATAAATTTGACCATTGCAAGTTAATGCATTTAAATAAATTTCGTGTCATCCTCGCAGATGACATCACAACTAATATAGACGGTGAAAAGGGCGAGAACGGCAGTTTTGAGTTTGAAGTCTTACCAAAGCATGTGGAAATTTATGTAAAAAGTAAAAATAACTCCCCTTTCAAAGAAATTGTAAAAAGAAAAACAACTTGAATTTAAGTTGTTTTTTTACAGACTATTCAATTTTCTTTTTAAATTTACTCTCTATCTTGTCTACCAATTTTTCAAGTTTTGAACCTAGATTAAATTTATTGCAAATAAAGAAAGTGAGTTCTGCAAGTGTAACTGCCGATATTAGATCAACAATATAATGTTGCTTTGTAAACTGAGTTGCAAGCAAAATTAAAATGTCCATTATAAGAATACCAATTCTATTTGCTATATGAATGTTTTTTTGTTGTCTTACTGCCAAATAGCAAAATGCACTCAAAAGACAATGTATACTTGGAAAACATCCAAAAGGCACATATCCTCCATCAAATAGATAAAAGTTGCCAATAAATTTATCTATAGGATTATCGCTATTTAACATTTCATCAATAGGTCTTTTTATAGTTGTAGGCATAAAACAATAGATTACCGCCACCACAAAGAAACTAATCATTACAGCTACAAACCAATTGCAAAACCTTTTTTTATTTTTAGCAGCTATTATAGGTGCTACAATCCAGTATGGATAAGATAAGAAATATGGAATAAAGAATATCTTTACGAGTGGAACTTTATCATCAAAACCTTGTATTGTAAAATCATAAACTTTAAAATGAACAGCAATATATCTAGTAAGCCAGTAAACTATGCAATCGACAGCCATAATAATTGCAACCAAAACAAGCGCATACCAATATCTAGCAAACCAATTTCTAAACTTTTCTTTAAAACTTGTTTTATTTTCTTTCATCTTTGTTCTCCACATTCTTTTTACAATATTTGATTATGGTTGGAATATGAAAAACTGACACAACACATACGAAAATAAATATATATAACAAGATAATATAAATTGCATTTGGCATTGCTGAACTAACGAGTTCAATAGGAGTTCCTATTCCACCATTAAGATAGCAGTAGTCAAAGCCCCAAACTTTATCAACTATAATAGCAGGTACAAACATGATAGCAAGAGGTATCATAAATCTATATAAATCTCTAATGTCAGGTTTATAATATTTGGTCATCCAAATTAAACATGAAACAAAAAGCATAAGTAAGTGGAACCCAAGAGTTCTAACTCCGACAAAACTCCAAACTGGGTATGAATTTAAATTAACGTTTATAATAAGCCCCATAAGTCCTGCAAAAATATTCATGGTAGCAAGATATGAGTAGCATGTTTGTTTAACTTTTTTATTTTTGCAAAAAACAGCTGTGGCTAACGTCATGTAAAAAAGTGAGCAAAAGTATAATGGCAAAGTTGATGCAAAATGCAAAGTCCCTGTTACGCAAAGTTCCCAAATCCAGTAAATAGGGTCAACTATCAAACCTAAAATAGCACACACAATAAGTATTTTTTCAACTTTCTTATGTTCCAGTTTTCTTAAGAAAAAGCAAGCTAAAACAATAGCAAGCAAACCAAAAACAATTATTAATATATGTGCTAGGTTTAACATTTTAAAATTACCTTCTGGAAGATACTCAAAAAAGCCTACCATTTTCACCACCTCAAGTACTAATAATAGCACAAAACGATAAAACTTTCAATTCTTTTTAATAAACATACGCTTGACTTTTTAAAAAAAATTGATAAACTGAAAATATGAAAACTAAAGAAACAAAAAGCAAAGAAAGTATTATAGCCAGTTTGAAATTATTATGGAAATTTTTGGATGTTAAAAAGCGTATCCAATTTGTTTTTTGTTTTGTATTTTCTCTCTTTACTGGACTGATTAATGTATATATTTCTCTTATACCTGCACTTGTGGTTGCTAAATTAACTGGACAAAGCATGCCATTGCTTGGTTTTATTGACCTTACACAGCTCGACACAATTCCTTTTTTCATTGTAGTTTTTAGCATAGTTGTCGTAATGTGGGTTTTAGGCATGCTTCACTATCGCATGATAGATGTTTTTGCACGAAAATGCATGTGCCTAGTCAATCAAAAGGTTCAAGACATATTGCTATTAGAACGCAAAAATATGGATATAGGTATGACTATAGGTGAAGCTAACTATATCGCAAAATGCTCAGTGGATAATATCTATGAAATAATTGAACCTTTTTGCTGGAACTTGTTTAACACTATAGTTACAGTCGTTGCTACTATCATTCAAGTTTTTACTGTAAGTTGGATAATCGGATTATTGGAAATCGCAAGTGTAACTTTAATTTGTTTAAGCGTTTTTGTCAGAACAAAACTCCAAATACCAGTGGTATCCAAAATTGAAAAAACTAGCGCTAAAATTGGCAATCATTTTTTAATGACGCTGACTAATATGCCAATGATTGTTATGCTTCGTTCTAAAAAGCGAGAAAAAGAAGAGCTAGAAAATCTTAACAACTCTTATCTTAAATCACATATCAAAAGAGCTAATATTTGTTTTTTTTACTGGGTCGCGATATTAACTATCGAGTATTCCATGATTGCTATAATGTGCATTGCATTTTTCCTAACCTCAAACAGCCCTAACCTAGCCTCAGAAACTACAATGATAATCAGCATGACTTTGTCCGTCTATTCAAAATCTGAGGATTGGGGTTGGCAAATCAGCAACATTCAATCTGCATCAATCAAACTATGTAACCTTAAAAGACTTTACCCACAAAAAACACAGCTTATATCAAGCTCAAATCAAGAAGTTTTAGAAATAAAAAACAAACCAATCCGAACATTAACTGTAAAAGATTACAAAGTTAAACTTGGCTCTTTTGAAAAGCTTTATAACCAGAAATTTGAAAGCGGAAATATCTATGTTATAAATGGACAAAGTGGGCAAGGCAAGACTACACTAATTAATGCAATCTGCGGACTGCGTGAAATAGAAAGTGGACATTTAGTTGTTAATAAAAGACAAAAAGTTTCCTCGCTTTATCAGTACAGAGAAAAAATATCTTATTTATTTCAAGACTCAATATTATTTGATAGAAGCCTGCAAGAGAACCTGTCTTATCCAGAATTAGAGCTAAACGAAAAATCAAAAGAACTTGCAAACTTTTTTGATATGGAAAAACTTTTAAACCGTCCTAACCAAAATTCTACTCTATCTAAAACTCTCTCAGGTGGAGAAAAAAAGAGAGTTGATATAATAAGAACTTTAAGCAAAGAAAGCGACATTTATCTTCTTGATGAACCTACAAACGACCTTGACCCTACAAATGTAGAAAAAGTACTCCTGCAAATGCAAAGATTAGCTCGAGAAGGCAAAATAGTTATTACAATTTCGCACGACGCAAGAGTAAGTCAAATCACGCAAAATGTAATTTCACTATAATTAAAACTTAAAAAATACAAATCTTTAAAGCTTGATTTGTATTTTTTTATTCTATTTTAGTTTTAAAGTTAAAAACATCACCACTATTTATTCAAAATTATCGCTTTCCAATCCTCTATTTTAAATCTAGGATTTGCTGAACTTGTGGAGGACATATAGTAAACAGGAATTTTGCTTTTAAAAGTTTTAAGTAAAATTTCATAAGCAGTTTTTCCATTACAAAGTATTTTATTAACTTTGGTGTTTGGTGGTAACAAAAAATCAATGCTCGATACTGTAAAGATTGAGTTTTCTAAATCTAAGTCCGATGAGCCTTTTAAGTCACTTGTAGAAACAACATCATAGAGAGCTATATGATGCTTTAAAACAAAAGCCTTTTTACAGTCTATATCATCTTTAATTTCTTCATTAAAAATGGTGGCTAGCATCTTCCAAAATCTGTTCTGCTTGTGACCATAATAAAAACCAACCTTCCTACTCTTCACACTAGGAAAGCTCCCCAAAATCAGTATTTCTGAATCTTTATCATAAACCGCTTCAAATCCAACTTGCATTTTTAACCTATTAATTAAAACCTGTTTTTTTTACATCTTTTTTATAATGTACATTATAACATAACTAAACTATAATTCCAAAAAAAATACGAACCAATAACTTTTTATTAGTTCATATTTCAAATTTGCAACAAGATGTTTTTACACCACTTAAATAGATTGTATTTTCCCCATATTCACACACAATTTTTATTGCTCTAAAGACTCTTCAATTTCTGAAGAAGTAAGCATTATAATTTGTCTATCTGTTTTGATATTTTCAGCATAAACCATCCCGTCTACAAGTATATCTTCTGCCTTTAACTCTTCTATCACATAATAATTCATATTGCTCTCAACAATATAATTTCCATTTTCATTCCTAATAGGTGTACTCCCGTAAGAAACTACAGTAACGGCAGTTTCAGGGAATTCATCAGTTTTATCCCAAGAAAGCTGAAAGCTTTGTTTAAAACCATCAAATTCAGATATCGCAAGATTATCATACTGCGAATTATTTAATAGAAAAGCCATTAATTTGTTATCAATCATAACTAGTTTGCCTGGATATTCTCTGTAATACTCAGCCAACCAGTCCAAAGGGCAACTCTGAGTTTCTACACCAGCTGTTAAATAAAAAGTGTTGACATGTTTTATATTTTTATCCATGATAGTATCCTCTAGTTAAAATTATAGCAAAAAAAACAATTTGTCAATACTTCAATTAGTTGCACAATACAAAAATATAAAAAATAAAAAAATTTGAAAAAATAGTTGAAAATTTTTTTATAATGTGTATAATATATCTATGTGTTTAAAATAACACAAAACAATTTTATATGGAGAGATGGCTGAGCGGTCGAAAGCGGCGGTCTTGAAAACCGTTGATGTGAAAGCATCCTGGGGTTCGAATCCCTATCTCTCCGCCACATCAAAAGCACCAAATATGGTGCTTTTTTTCATTAAATAACACAATAAAATATGGTTTTTAGCAATTTTTTTGATGTTTGTAGAGTTTAAGGAATATAAAAAACCGACGCAAAAATGTCTACCAAAATCATTGATTTTTTCTAAAAAAATATAACAGTTTTTCAGTAAAATATATGTTGATGGAAGATTTTCAGAGAGAATTATAAAAATTATACAAAAAAGTCTCAACTAGTTATTTGAGACTTTTTATATTAAATTCTAATTGAAGATTAATAGAAATTTTTACCACATTATATATTTTTTATCTTCACCATCACTATATCTTTTTGCAGCGATTAATACTCTTTTATAAAATTCATCTATTATTTGAT
>CARFEX010000001.1:8320-41064 GCA_948971535.1 uncultured Eubacteriales bacterium
ATTTTTCTTTGTTATTTTCTTTTCATTAATAACATAATTTTCTCCATCTAAAAATTTTTCGCGTGCAGTAATTTCGCTCTTTTCATCATAGAATAATTCTAAAGCTTCATCTAAATCTACTTCAACAAGTCTTGCGATTTCTTCACCATTCACTTCATATTCTTCAAGCGTTTTATCAGAAGGATATAAATAAACATATTGAAACTCATTTGCAATATAATTTTCAGTCACTGTAGCCGCAGTTTGCCTTATTCCTAAAAATACAAGTTGAGACAGCTTAACATCTTCAAGAAGTTCTTCTTTTATTTCTCTAACAGATTGTTCTTCTGTTTCGCCCGCTTGAATGTGACCGCCCACAGTAAAATCAAGCAGTGCATTATTATCTGTGATAATATTATCTTTAGGTCTTTTTCTTTGAAAAAAAACCTTTCTTAATTTGGGATTTATTGCAAGAACCGTGATGACCTTATGCCAATAACCCTTCGTATGACATTCTTTTTTTTCACAAATTCCTATATGCTTAAACTTATCTGTATAAATATCTAAATATTCCATTTTATTCTCCTTCATAATTTTTTAAAAAATTGGTTGCATCAATTATCATATTTTCAAATGCGTTTTTTATGTCTACATTATAACATTTACAAAAATTAAACACAACACAAATAAGGCAGTTTATCTTAAAAATTACAAATTCTTCAATACATTTAAAATTCAATCTAATTTTTGTATGCCTAAAATCATTAATTTCCATTACTGTTTCAGTAATTTGTCCAGTAAGTGTAAGCAGATTAATTAAAGAATCACCACAATAATGTCGTTTAAAAGTCTCAACTAAATCAAAATCAAATTTCCAAGATAAGGCGAAATTTTGTAAAATTACATCACTTACTTCTCCACCAAGATTTTAAATATTTCTTCCTTATTCTCCTACCCTATCATTACCTTCAACAATAAAACTTAAATGGCCAAGTTGCACCACGAGCTCAGGCAAAACCGTCAAAGCCTTCATTTCTTCTCAGTTATCTGAAAAGCTTTCTTTAGATTGATAGCTTTTAAATAATTGTTTTCTATAAATGTTTTAATATTCATCAATGTTAAAATCCTTTTTATAAAGCTATGGCATCAAGAGTTATCCATAATTTTTTCATTGTTATACATCCTATTTAAAATTAATAAAAATAAGCATTACTGCTTACCTTGTATTAAAAAAAAACTGTTGTATTTTTCTCCAAAATTTCTACCAAAATTACTCATTTTGTTGACAATCTTAATTAAACTTTTGTAAAATAAAATTATCATAAGAAGGCTTTTGTTGGCATTTTAATCAGTCGTTCTGCCTTTAATTTAGGGACTTTTAGCAATCAAAGACAATCTTGTTTGTGAATGATTAAAAAAGAGCGGAAAAGCTTGAAAACCGTTGGTGTGAAAGCATCCTGGGGCTCGAATCCCTATCTCTCCGCCAAATAAAAAAGAGGATTAATTTTCCTCTTTTTCTTTTATATATTGATAGTAAATATGTTTTGGTTTGGCAGTTGTAGTCTCAACTATCTCTTTTGCCAATGAGTTATTTTCAAACGTTTCCATTTTAACATTCTTATAAACAGCAAAAACTTTGTTCAAAACAGCTTTAGTAAAGCTTTGAAACTCTTGCTTACTGCATGCTTTTGCACTATCTTGCAAAACAAGCGTTTCATCATCCTTGACTTTAAAGAATATCCAGCCCACAACTTTGCCTTCATTAACAAGTACAAAGCTATTGTTTTTAGAAATATTATTATTCAATGTATCTATATTATTTCTTTTTATAAGTTCTGCTTTTGCTAAATCGTTATCTTTATCATAAAACACTTTAACAGTTTCTTCCAATCTTAATTTCAATTCTTCTGTAAGACTTTTGCTAAGATTGCTTACAGATAAGAAAGAAATTTTATCTTCAAATTCATCAGGTTTAACATCTTCTTTTGCTATAAAATAAATTTTTGAAGTGCTAGATAGATTAAATCCAAGACTTTCATATAACTTTATTGAATCGACATCATTATTCTCAACTACCGCTGAAAGAGAGGTTTTATTCATATCCTGTACTACAAAATTAAGCATTTGCTTTTCAAGATTAAATTCAACAAATTCGCTAGCTATAAAATATTGAATTGGGCATGGTGTCACCTCCGAGCCATAACCTCTAACTTCAACATATCCAATTTTCTCACCATCTTTTTTAAAAAGAAAATAAACCGCATCTTTATGATAACTAAGTTCGTATCTTAGCAAAAATTGCAGAAATTCTGGTTTTGCTAATGTTGGAAAAATTTTCTCGATGTTGACAACTACACCAATATTATTCATCATACGTACCTCATTAAATAAATCTCTTATGTTTCAATATACCAACAAATTAACATTTTGTCAAATTGATTTGTTACAAGAGTACTAAAAATTTAATAAAAAATCACTTTGAATTATATTAGGCTTTCAAAGTGATATATTGGCTTTGCCATTATTGCTTTCTCTCAACTTCTATCATAAATGCGGTTGGTACATCTTCAACTTTAACCTTCTCAGAAATTTCCACACCTGCTATCGCATAGATTTCATTTCCATCAGCAAGCACAGGAATAAAATTTCTTAATCTTTGAGGTATTTTTTTGTCTATAAAATAGCTCTTTAATTTTTTGCTACCGCCACCAAATTTCTCAAACACATCACCATCTTCACGGAAACGCCATGAAGCAGTCTTTGGCACTTTTCGATAATCGAGAAATAGACAGTTTTCTTTTGGCGAAAATTCTTTAACTCTTTTAACTATTACTTTACCAAAATTTGGTACATCAAACTCACCACATTTAAATGGTTGAATAAAATCAATCTCTTCAACATGTCTATTATGTATTGTTAAATAATCATACTCTTTAATCGCAATCGCTTCAAAAGGTAGATAAATTCTTTTTCCATTTCCACCATTTACAGCAAGGTCTTTAATAGCTTCTATATGTTTTCTTTCGATATCTTTTGTAATACCTATTTTTTTGAAAACCTTAAAGAGCATTCTTGACACTATTGGGTTTTGATATAAAAAATAACTTGTTGGTATGCGAGCCATTTTATCTTCAAACATTATCGCATCGGTATAGGTCATTGAATTGATAAATTGGTCATCTTCAGCTATACTTTTCGCAAAACCTGTTATAGCATCCACAGCACCTGGCCACCTTTTTACAATCTCTTTCATAAGCACGTTACGAACAAAATTGCGATTATAGGAGTTATCGTCATTAGTGTAATCGTCTACATAGTCTATTTTATTTTCTGCCAAATAATCATAAATTTCTTCTTTTGAGGTAGAAAGCATTGGTCTAATAAATACTTTATCTCTAATAGCCTCCATACCTTTTGCTCCACTTACACCTGTACCACGGAATAAATGCATAAGTATAGTTTCCGCTTGGTCAAGCTTGTGATGAGCAAGTGCTATCTTGTCAATCAAGCCTTTTTTAATAAGAGCATTAAAAACCCCATATCGTCCTTCACGAGCCGCAGACTCAATACTAAGCCCTTTTTCTTTTGCTAGTTTTGGCACATCTATCCTAAATTTGTAAAATCTCACTCCAAATTCTCTAGCTTTAGTTCTAACAAATTCGGCATCTTCACGGCTATTTTCACGAATACCATGGTCTACATGAATAGCAACCACTTCTATGTCAAACTTCTCCTGATTTTCAGCCAAATAATGAAGAAGCGCCATTGAGTCACTTCCTCCACTACATCCTACACCTATAACATCTCCACTTTTAATAATTTTTGTTTCTTTAATAAAGTTTTCAATATCTAACATACTCGCTCCAAAATTACAAGAGTTATTATATATCAAAATAAAAAATAGTGCAATACTAAAAACAAAAAATTATGTTTTTAATAAAAATTTATTGATTATAAAAAGAAAAACAGCATAATTTGCTGTTTTTTTATTCTTTTTTAACTTTTTATGCTGAAAATATCTTTACCACCAAACAAGTCATATCATCTACTGCATAACCATTATTATTTGCAAGTGCTTTTTGCATAATTGCACTAGCATACTCCTGTGGATTTTGAGTTTTAATGGTAAGCAGAAAATCTTTAAATTCACTATCATTACCAAAACTATCACTAATTCCATCACTACAAAGAACAATCATATCCTTTTCGCTAAGAACCACTTTTTTAATCTGAGCTTTTACGTTTGCTAGCACTCCAACAGGCAAAGCTCCTCCTTCAAAAATTTTACATTCTTCTTCTGAGCGAATGTATGAAGAAGGCGCGCCCATTTTTATGCAGTCAGCAATACCATTTTTAAGGTCTACCACACAGACATCTATAGTAGAAAATACATCATCCTTTTCTAGATTGAGAAGTTTGTTTACACTAGACAAGATAAGCTCATTGTCAAACCCCGCTTTATAAAAATTCTCTATAAGTCCTATGGTCGTTTCACTTTTCTGATTTGCTTGATTGCCACTACCCATACCATCACAAATTGCAAATAAAAATTTGTCACCGTCAAGCCTAATTACACTATGACAATCGCCTGACATTGTAGCTCCACTTTTACATTGTGTTGCCACACCAAATATCGCATCAAAGCGAGGTGAGGTTTTAAGATTGACATTCACAAGCCCAGAACGAGTAGATGGATAAACTTCATATATAGACATCTTGCAATTACAAACCTTACTAACCACTTGGGCAAGTTTAGGTCTATTGCTATCCTCAGAACGAACAATCAAACTTGCCATAATAGTCCTTGCATCCTTATCATAAACTACCGCATCGGTACAAATTATATTGTTATATGCAAGTTCATCAATAATCTTGTTTTCTTGCGAAGCATTGAATGAAACCATAGTATCTACTTCACTTGCTAAAGATTTCATAATCTGTGAAATTCCGCCAAGTTGGTCTGAAATCAACATTTTGCTAGTATCTACATTGGAAACAAGATTTGCATAATTTTTATATTGACTTGTCAAAGTATTGATTTCACTAATCAAACTATTCATTCTTCCACACCGAGAAGTAAGATAGCTAGGTATATCTAATAATGTAATTTTTCCTCTTTCCATAGAAATTTGTATCAATTCCCCAAACACCTTCTTAGTATCTGCACAAAAAGTTCTATGACAATGTTTGTGTTCTGGACAGTTTTTGCAAACCGAATTTCGTATTTCTTCAAAAAGCATATTTTTCACTTCTTCATCACTAAGTTCCTCTTTGATAAGCTTTTTGAAAACCTCATTCATATCATAAAAGACTTCTGAAAGATTGTTAAGTCTGCGATACAAAACCTCACGATTTCTATTAACCACATTTTTAACAGCCATGCGGTCATTATTTGAAGACAGGAGAACACTGACATTGTCAATCCATTTTTTCGGCATAAATAAAAATGCTAAAGCGCCTAACACTATAGGCAATATTTCCAACCAACCATAGCTATAATACAATTTAAAATAAAACCCTATAACAAGCTCGCAGGCTATTAAAGCCAGAAATGGATACACTCTTTTTTGAGATTTAAAAGCTACAATAGCAAGCGACCAAAGTAGAATTGGAGCAACAAAAACAGGATTGTTAGAATTTATCAAAGTACCAAGGCTTAAAATTCCTGCTATAAGTGTTGTGTATGCTGTTTTTGAAGTATAAGAAATAGAAAGCAAAGCAAAAGCAACAAAAAGTTTTAAAAATGAAAATCCATATAAATTTATGGAATATAATCCGTCACTTATTGCCATAAGAACACTAGCACCGCAAATAAGTTCTAAAGATGTCAATTTGTAAGCAAAGCCTCTAACAATTATAGGCTCAAAAATATGATTGCATGCATAGAGAAATACAAGCCCAAGCATTATGTTTAAAACTATGAGATAAGGACTTAACCCTCCAAGAACCTGAAAAACAATTGAAGCTGTTTGTCCTACAACACAATAAATGCCAAGTTCCCATTTTTTCATATTTTTCTTTGTAAGCACGTGTATGTAATATGGAACAACCAACATAAAAACTGTTACAATTGAAGCTATTGCCCCTTCAAATGACATAGCAGACAAAGAAGTTGCTAAAATATAAGCTGGAGCTAAAATCCAAACTTTTTGATTTGCCCATGCAAGTGCAAAAAGCATAGAAAAGGCAAATGGAAAAATAACGCCACCTATGCAAGCATTTGCTAAAATATAAAATAGCAATAGATAAACTAAAAATAAAACTATATATACAATTTTTCCTTTAAATTTCATGATTTTCTCCATGAAAATAATTATAATTCACATGAAAAAATCCGCATAAGTGATATTTGTCCACTTTTGCGGAAAAGAATATAAATTTGTCATTGTAATTATCTTTTGTCAAGAATTTTGTTTATTGCATTTAACGTTGTTTGAATATCTATATTTTCTATTGAGTAATCATAAAACTTTTTATTTTCTCGTTCTAATTTCGCTCTAGAAAGACGAACTTCTATTCTATCATCTGTTTCCCCTCGATTTTTTAGCCTGTCTCTTAACACCTCGTTAGGTGCATCAAGAAAAATGGATACACATTCTCCTTTACCTTTCATATATGCTTTTACTCGTTGCGTTCCATATACATCTATATCTCTTATATAATCGTTTTCTGGCTTTTTAATAGCCTCATCTATGTATTTTTTTATTATTCCATACATAAAGCCATGCACTTCTTGCGTCTCAAAAAAGTAACCTTGCTTTTCTTTTTGTATGAACTCTTCTGACGACATGTACTCATAAAATTCAATTCCATCAGCATTCTCACGTTTTGGACGAGTCGTACCTGATAAAATAAAATGCAAATTATCTCGCTTTAACATAAGTTCTTTTATAATAGTATTTTTCCCAACTCCAGAAACACCTGATAAAATTATAATCATGATTTCTCCTTTTGATTTATTATATCAAAGCAGTTTTTTTTAGTCTAGCAAATTAGAGAACTTTCAGTTTAAAGACAAGTGGCGTGCAACTTCGTTCATGCGACAAGCTATTGAAAAACAATTTTTTCAATAACCGCTTCCTTGCTTCGCCAAGCAAGCGGTTGACTGCTGTTTTAACAACAACAGTCAGCTTGTCGCCCCCTCGCACTGTACCTCTATCTTTATTAAATGACAATTAACATAATCATTTTTTATACACACCACATAAATATAAAAAGGAGGAAAAATGCAAAATTATACAAATATCTTAGAAAGTTCAAAGGCCTTCAATAGATTAACACTCGCCCAAAATACAAGGCTTGATATTATTGGAGAACTTGATGCAATAATTCAATATGAAAATCATATCGCATCATCAAATGATGAAGTAGTAAATCATACATTGCAAGACATAGCAAATGAAGAAAAGCTTCATGTAGGACAATTATTCGGCCTTTTGTTCTATTTAGACCCAGAGTCAAAAACAATGTTTGAAAAAGGCCTTAACGAATTTTATAATGATAACAAAAAAAATTAAGCATATCAGTGGATATGCTTTTTTATATTACATCTGAAAATATTCTATTATACCAACTAAAATAGAATAACACATTTTTTCTCGATAGTCTTTTTGAACAAGCAATTTTTCTTCTTCAGGGTTAGATAAAAAACCACACTCAATCAAAACACCTGCTTTCTTATGACAATTCAAAATAAAATAATCACCTACACTACTATTCTTTCTTGATAGTGGAAAATCACGAATTATAGAAGTCTGTATAGAATTAGCGAGTGCCCTACCAAGTTCATTACCCTTGCCATAAAACACCTGTGTACCTCTTGTAGAAGAAAGAGGAAAACTATTCATGTGCAAGCTAATAACTATATCAGCATTGCTATCTTCTATGATTTGTTTTCGTTTTTCCATTTCGCTACGTTTTTTATTTGGAGCATCTGGCTGATAAAGCCCGTTCATATCCGCTCTAGTAAGCACAACGCCAAACCCAAAACTTTCGCACACCTCTTTCAATGATAAAGCGTACTCGAGATTAAGCTGACTCTCAGTTACACCACTCACCTTGCCTTCCGCACCGCCATCAATTCCACCATGTCCGGCGTCAATGACGATAGTGTGCAAAGGTTTTGGTGAACTCGATATTTTTGCTAGCGATGAATACAGCACAAACCCACTACCCAATATAATAATACATAATATTAAGGCTAAAATCGACTTCTTTTTAATTGTAAAAAATTTAATTTTCATCAAAGTATTGTATTAAAACAATTTTAAATAAATGCAAAAAGTTGGCACACTTTCTTGTAATCACAGATTTTCCATGATAAATTATCAACAGAGATAAAAAATCTTTAAAAAAATAAAAGAATATATGTTATACTAAAATTATGGAAAACAAAATTAACGAAATAAATAGACTCTATATCCCAGCCCTCGCTGAAATAGAACAATTAAAAAATTTTTTAGATAAACGCCAAGTTGATTATGCTTTTGGGTTCCGTTATCAACATCATATATGGATAAAAGGGAATTTAATAGAAGAACAATATCCTATACCAGTAATGTATTGTTCCCTTCAAGGTAAAAGTATAGAGTTTGGCATTGATATTGTCCAAAATGAAGAATATATTGGATACTTAAAGTTACATCTTTCTAGAAAAGAACTTATAACCTTTGATTTCAAAAGTTTCAAAGACTTTAATTTCGAAATTTATCGTACTAACTATCAGAAGATAAATAACATTAAAGAAATTAAACATTTAGAAGATAGTAACTTTTTAATCTACAGCAAATTCAAATCTATCGAACAAATTTATAAACTTATTGTAGACTCTACCGTTACCAAGCATAGAATACATAAAGGTGCTATCTTCTATTGTGATTGCAAACATGAAGTAACTATGCATACTAAACATGGAAAATGTCCCGTTTGTGGTAAAGAAAGCCCATATAAAAGAACTATAAAAATAAAATGTGATGTTTGTAGAAAAAAATATTTAACTTCCAAATATGATTATAAACCTTGTCCTAATTGTGGGTGGGTTAATGACATAATGTGTAGGAAATTTCCTAAAAATGCAATATCTTTATTTATGATTTCATTAAAGAAAGCTAGACAACTTTATAAAATTAACGAGCCTTTTAGACCTAATTTTTATGATTTTCTTGAAGCTTTTGATTTTTATGGAGAAACTGGATTTAAATATAATAATATAGGCTTTGCTTTGTATAGGCATGGAGAAAATGGAATTGAAATGAACTGGGGACCAGAGCCAAATGGCACAATATACTTTAAAAACAAGGAAGATTTTATTGAAAATGCAAAAATTGGTGATGAGTATATAAAAGACATTTGGGATAGGATTGAAGAACCTAGTTATTTATAGATGAATAAAAAACATATCAAACTGATATGCTTTTTGTTTATATATCCAAGCTATAAACATTGTAAAGTCTTGTTCTTGTAAAGGCTTTGTATTTTTTGCAGGCATTTTCAAAAAGTACATAAACTCTGCCGTCTACTAATTCTATTTCTTCAGTCATACATGGAGCTTTTAATCTGCTAACCTCTGCATTTGCATCTAACATATAAACTGGAAGTTCACCACTTTCTATTGTAGTTGCATGTGTAGCTGTTTTTTCTAAAACGTTATCATAGAGCATGATGTTCGAAGCTGGCAAACCGTATGAAGTTGAAAGCACAATTTTACCTTCTTTGTTAAAGGTCATTCCTTGCACAAGTCCTGGCATTGATATCCCCGCCTTTGGAGTTTCGCTTATTCCACAAATTGCAGTTTCATCCAAGTCATATATTAAACTTAAAGCAGGATTAATTTGGTCATTAGAAGTTTTTATATGATGGCTTTCAGGTGTATCATAGTTCCCTTTTCTATAAAATTCACCAACTATCAAACTTGTCTTGTTTTCTGAGTTTGTATAAGTTAAAACAAAGTCAGCTCCATTTCTAGTTTCTCTTTGGTCTAAAATTTCCACCTTGCTTTCATTCTCTGCATTAAGAGCTTCTGTCAAGCTGAATCTATAAATATGTTTATCGCCAACTATCCAAGCGTTATCTTGATAAGTTGTAATTCCTCCGCAATGTCCGACATAATCATCTCCGTCACTTGTTAAAGTTATGTATTTGCTAGCTTTGTCTTCACCCTTTTTAACAAAATACACACGACTAGCCCCACCCTTACTCATATATCCACCAATCAAAAACATTTCATTTTCTTGATTGTACGTCAATCCTTGTGGAGAAAAATGCGTGTCAAGTCCTGGAATAGCAAATTCTTGTTGAGCTTTAGCATAAAAATCTCCAAAACTAGCACCAAAATAATAAACCATTAGCGCTACAAATAAAATTGCTAGAAATGCACTAATAGAAATTAATGTAATTTTCTTTTTCTTACTCATATCTCTATCTCCTAAGTTTTATTATATCACAATCATAAATTATACAAAAACAAAAATATAGTAAATATAAAAAGCATATCAACAAATATGCTTTTTTGATATTTTTTTTAATTGACTCCTCTTAGGCATTAGCAAGTTTTTCTGCTCTATCTTTTATAATTAATGCTTCGATAAATTGGTCTATATCTCCATCAAGAACGCCATTAATATTGTATGAAGTTACATTTACGCGATGGTCTGTAACCCTTCCTTGTGGATAATTGTATGTACGCACTCTTTCAGAGCGGTCCCCCGTTCCAACCTGAGATTTTCTCTGTTCTTTATATTCGCTATCTTGTTGCTCTTTATAAAACTCATAAAGTTTTGAGCGAAGAATAGAAAATGCTCTTTCTTTGTTTTTAAGCTGTGAACGTTCATCTTGACATGCAACAATGATACCTGTTGGAATGTGCGTGATACGAATTGCTGACTCAGTTTTATTAACGTGCTGTCCACCAGCTCCTGACGAACGATATGTATCAATTCGTAAATCCTTTTCATCAATCTCAACATCCACATCTTCCACCTCTGGAAGCACTGCAACTGTTGAAGTTGAGGTATGAATACGTCCCTGCGATTCTGTTTCTGGCACACGTTGAACTCTATGAACTCCACTTTCATATTTAAGTCTACTATAAGCACCCTTACCTTTAACCATAAAGGTAACCTCTTTTATTCCGCCCAGTTCGGTTTCTGAAAGGTCAAGGATTTCACATTTCCAACGTCTTTTTTCCGCATAATATTGATACATTCTAAGAAGTACAGAACAGAAAAGTGAACTCTCTTCACCGCCTGCTGCCGAACGAATTTCTATAATGCAATTGTTGTCATCATTGACATCTTTTGGAAGTAATAAAATTTTAACCTCCTCAATTTTTTCTTCAATTTGAACCTTCAATGAACCTATTTCATGATAAAACATATCACGAATTTCTGCATCAGTTTCCACTTCATAATCATTTTGACAACTTTTATAATTTGACATAAGAGAAGCTAGCTGATCATGAGCCGATGCTAATTCCTCTAGCATTGAGCGCTCTTTTACCAGCTTTTTCCATTCCTTGTTGTCTGCAATTATTTCTGGTTTTGAAACTAGTTCTGTCAGTTCATCAAATCTTGATTTTGCCTTTTGTGTTTTTTCTAGAATATCAGTTCCTAACTCTTCCATAAATTATCCTTTCTATTTTATTATAGTCTTTTATTATCTCAATGTCACTAAACCCAGCATCTTTCATAAGTGCCTTTACCTCTTCAGCTTGACCTATTCCAAGTTCAAAATACAACATTCCATTTTTAGCAAGATGCTTCTTTGAGTTTTCAATAATCTTTTTATAAAAATCTAATCCGTCATTTCCCCCATCGAGAGCAAGTTTAGGGTCAAACTTTTTAACTTCTATATCAAGCTTTTCTATATCTCCACTTTTGATATATGGAGGATTTGATACTATTATATCAAACTTTTTATTTTTTTTCAAGCCAGCAAACAGGTCAGAACAAATAAAGTCTACTTTAACATCCTGTTTTTTTGCATTATTTTCCGCAGTTTGCAACGCAGGTCTTGAAATATCAATTGCAGTCATTTTTACATTGGAATTTTTTGCAATAGCGATAGCTATCGCCCCGCTTCCAGTACAAAGGTCACACACTTCTGGGTTCTTTCTTTTTGTAATTTCTTTCAAAACCTCTTCAACCAAAATTTCAGTTTCCATACGTGGACTTAAAACTTTTTTGTTTACGTCTAGTCTCAACCCATAGAAGTCTACATAACCAAATATACTTGAAATTGGTTCTCCCTTACTTCGTCTTGCAGTTGCACGCAAAATATCACGATATTCTTTGGCAGTTATACTTCTGACTAGCTTTACCTCACTACGATTTATATTTAGAACATTTGCAATAAGCCAGTCATAATCACTCTCTTCCACTCGTTCATTGCTTGAAAGTTTGGTTTGCATTTCGGCAAGCAGTGCCGACATAGGCACTCTATCTTTTTCCACTTCTTTAACATCCTTATCATAAGATTGTTCAAGCATTGTAACCTTAACTATTTCAAGGTGAGTTACAGTTGGCGTCATGGTATAAAGCCATGCAAATGCGATGTGCAAATCTTTAATCCAATTTTGTTTTACAATAGAGAGTACATAAAGCATTTCATAAGTTAAACTTAAGCACAATATAAAAATTGCTAAATTAATAAGCCAATCTATTTCCCATAATACTTGAACTGATAAAAATGATACCATAAAAACAGAAAACAATAAAGCAAAAAAAGCAAAATTTAAAAAATTTAATGGATGATAAATTGAAGCTTCTGCTGATAGTTTTTTATTTTCACCAGAATTGACAGCTTTATTGCAAGCACCATTAAAACGAAACAGCTCTTGCATGAATGGCATAAATCGAAAACAAAGAAAAGTTAAGTACAATATAGCAACACGAAGTAGTGCAATAATAAAAGTGGATAAATAATAATTACCATTAAACCCCCATGTTGTCTTAAGTAAAAATGAAGGTAATACACCTATAGCAAAAAGACCATATAAAAGTCCAAATATTAAACTTGCAAAAAACATAACATAGACAGAAGCTATATTAAATTTTTTTGCAATTTTGTAAGTTATATTTTTATCTTTTTCTTCAATATTATCAAGTGTCAGTCCCTTTGAATAAACTTTGCATAGATATGCTATTCCAACAAAAAAGTATATCACACCGCGAATAATTGGAATATCCAAAAGTTTGAAATTGGTTTTAACTTTTTCTCTACCAACCTTTTTATTACCATAATTATTGACAATGGCAACAATCATTTTGGTTTGGTCAAAACAACCTATGCCACTTCCGACTGGTAAAAATATCTTCTTCATACTATGATTATTAACTTTATAAATTGGTTTTAATCGTTTAGTTAAAGTAAAGTTTGTTTTTATTTTATTAGTTTTGATAAAAAAGAACGCATTAAGCGTTCTTTTTTTATTAGCTATTTGCAAGCTCTTCCAGTTTCTTTCTTCTCTTTCTTCTTGTAAGAATAATTATAACTACAATTAAGATAATCAATACAATTATTCCGCAAGCAACAGATATTCCGATTATAAGAGCATTATTTGTTGGTAGAACTTGAGCATGTTCGGTTATATGATGGAACAAACCATTATGAGATGTTATTGGTTTTTCATATGTTTTATATAACTCGATATTTTCTATGCTATTTGTTCCTAGGTCAAGAACACCATCGAATGGATTTTGTTCTATTCCTATTGGCTCCCAGAACCTACCTGCTAAGTTAAGGCTTCTTGTAAGCTTGTAATAAGCTTGTGCATAAGCAAGATTTTCTTCGGTATTTATCATATAAGCTACATACGCAAGGTCTGCTTCGCTAGAAATGATGAATGGTTTATTTGCAGAGCCTTTACCTTCAAGTCTATCAGAACGAACTTCAGTCCAAATATTTCTAGCAAAATTGATTTCGATAGAAATTGGTTTTGTAAGGTCTGGTTTATAGTTTGAAAGTGCAGGAGTGTAAATTTCTATACGTTTAGAAATTGAATTGTAACCAATATAATCTTTGTTAAAGTCTAGAATATATCTGCTTCCATTTGCTAAAAGCGCTACTGTTTCTACCCTGTAGTTAGCTCTTAGAGCTACATCCAAATAAAGTGTATTTCCAAATGGGACTTTGTCAGTTTCTGAATCAGTGACAATAGTCATAGTTCCACCATTTGGTTTTCTATAAATAATTGTACCTGCAACTTCTACGTTGATATTGCCGTCTTTGAGATTTACGTTGAATTTAAAGCTAATTTGCTTGTTAGTTGCGACAGGAGCTAATACAATCATATTTTCATGAATGCTACCTGTAATACCAACAATGTCGTCAGCAATAATCTCATAAATGTAAGCATCTTCATCTAGCACATATTGAGGTAGACTATATTTTTCATTCCATGCAACACTGTATCCATAATCAGCGGAAAGCTTAATCTTAACTATGTCCCCAACTTTGGCTTCATATTCTCTTAATATTTCACTTCCATCTGTATATACAATGCCATTGATTTCTAAATAAGTTATCTTTCCATGTTCAGCAAATGCAGAATCGATTATTCTAACACCAACTACGTCACCTTCAAATACAGCAACAAGATTTAGAGGTTCAACTCTTCCAGCAGGAACTTTATAGCGCCAAATAGCAGTATAATATTTGCCTTCTGGAGTATTGTGTTCAATAGTTTCTCCTTCGCCTTTTTCACCAAATGGTTGTCCGTCCAAAGTTTCCCATCCAACAAACTTGTATCCTCTATGCTCTTCGGCAACTAGAGTAAACTCTTTTGTTGAATCAAATGAACCTTCGCTTGTAGCAGACTTTCCTTCTTGCACAAGGCTAGCTTTACCACCTTTATTGTTGACAGTAAGACTAAATTCAACTTCATAAACAGCTGTTATAGTTACCTCACCAAGTCCAGCAATATAAGTGTAATTTTTGTCAGTATGAGGTAATCCATCTTCTACACCATCACGTGCTACAACCCATTTAATGAACTTGTAGCCTTCAAATGGATAAGCTTGAAGAGTCATTTCAGTTCCAACAAGAACTTCAGCATAGAATTTCTTATCAATATCTGTCCATGAAGTATCTTTATTAAGGTTTGTAACAATATCCCTAACATTGATATCCGTCTTATCTTTGAGTTCTGGTGGAATGAAATCTATAGTAAGTCTTTCTTTTTCAAATGACCAAGAAGCATAAATTGAATAAGTGTTGGTATTTTTATCATAGTTTTCAACCTGTTTGTAACTACCGCTTACCCATTCATAAACATTTTCAAACCAAGCTGATATAGCATTTCCTTTTGCATCGATGTATTGATTGCCCATACCAAGAACTTTTGTGAAATATCCTTCAAAAGTAAACCCTGGTTTTGAAGCAACAATCTTTTCACGTATTTCATCAGTTATAACAAGATTTGAACCATATCTGATATTTTCAAATACATATAGTGTTTCAGTTTCATTTACAAGAGCAACATTATATGTTTTTGGTTCAACATAGATTATAATTTCGCCACCTCTATCTATTCCGCTTATCAAGAGGTTTGCCTTTTGAATAAATCCGTCTTGTTGCCATTTTGAACTACCGTCTTCATCGATATTGGTAGTAATAAGCGATTTAAGATTTTCATCATTAACATAGTATTTAATATTTCCACTATTATCCAAAACAAGTTGGTAGTTGAAACCAATATTAATTCCAATATTAACGTTTGCTGTTGTAACAGCATTGATGATAGCATTTGAAGTACCAGTTGTCGCACTAACAAGAGGGCTTGTGGTGTCTACTACAAACTTACCTGCAGCGATATCGACATTGCCACCTTCGGTTCTAAATCTTATGTTAACTTGATTGTACTCTGCAATAAAGTTACCATTGATTTTAGCATTATCTTTAATCTTTGACACTTCAAAGTGAACTTTTTCTAGTTCCTTACCATTTTCAGTAATCTTATTTCTAGAAATTTCTCTTATTTCAAGTTGACTATCTCCATCGACATAGAATTTGTAACCTTTGTTAACCTTTGCAATAAAGTAAAGTGTTGCATCAGTTTCAGAAAGCAATCTATAATGAGCTCCGTCAACCTTGAAACCTTCACCTGGGTATGGGTCAAGATAACTTGCGTTATTGTCTAGATTACCCTCCTTATCAGCAAGGTAAATCTTTCCACCGTCATCTACTCCATAAGTTCTTGAAAGAGCAACTTCCAATATTCCACGAACGGTAATATAGGCTTCTCTTGCTTCATAAGAGATATTGATTGTGTCAGGTGTTGAAGTTGAAACAGGAAGAGTAATAACATTTGTTTGAGCATCATACCATTCACTTCCGTCAACAATAGCACCAGCTAAAGTAAATTCTACTATTGTTTCATAACCCTCATAAGCACTTATAGTAACCACAAGGTCATTTCCAAAACTTACATTTCCAGTAGCTTTTGAGTTTTCGCTAAGAGTAAACTCTTCACCATTACCAAAGTTGTAAACAAGTGTTCCTTTGCTTCCATTGACAATAGTAACAGGTCTTTCAGCAACTCCAAAACGAGCAACAAGTTCAAGCACGCCATCTTCATTTAGATTATTTTCAAAGTAATCTTTCATAGTTTCATTGGCTTCAAAGTTATAATTTTCATCAGCTGAAAGTGAAATTTCTCCAACGAACCAACCATAGAATACATAACCATCTGTAGCTTTTGCGCTAACTGTTGTAGATGAGCCATACATCATAGTAATAACATTTGTATCTGATGTAACAGTACCCATACTTTCATCACCGCTAACCGCTTGAACTTTATATTCACGTTCTGTAGCAGAAAGTGTTATGTTTGTTCCAGCTTTAATTCCAGTGAGAGAATATTCTCTATAGAAAATCTTTGTATCATTATCAAATACATCTTGTTCTGTCATAGGTGTAACAATAATATCCGCATTAGATGAACTGAAACCGATATCTTTATAGCCATACTTGAGAACAACTTTTATAGTAAGGTCCTTATCAGTTTCAATAGCAAAAGTTGCACTTGCATCTTTAATTTCTATTCTCTGACCATTTGCATAGATTGCATCAACTGACGCAGGAATATTATTAAAGTTAATTTTGTTTTTAATAGCACTTGCACTTGCCTCAACTGAAGCTCCGCCACGGAAGTCAGACCAAGTGATAACAAGTTTACCATTTGTAACGATTTCTGCAAATTTACCATTACCGCTAGTTGATAAATAAGTTTTACCGCTTTCAAATTCATAACCTGCATCAGGAGCAATAGTAACTATAACTGTTGCACCAGTTTTAGATTGAATAATGCCATTAGTTTCTGTTCCGCCTGTAACGCTCTCAATTTCAGCATTGTGAAGAGTAACAGTAAGTTCATTATCTTGAGCAACAGCATTGATAGTAAGAACTCTATCTGCTGGCATATTTGAAATAGTTAAAATGTTTCCATTTTGAGCAAGTTCTATGCTGTCACCACTATAGTTGTAAGAAAGTTTATAACCGCTTTCTGGTGTAATAGAAATTTCCAAACTATTTCCATAAACAAGGTTGAACGCATCTCCACTTGTAACGTTGACTGTTCCAACTCTAACTACATCAATGTGGTCACCAATATTAATAGTGAGAGAGTAAGTTCCGTCAAACCAATTTGTGTAAAGGTCAAGTGTCCAAACTCCATTCTTTTCCTCTCCGATTACATCGAGGATAGAACCTTGTTCAAAAGTTTTTCCTTCGCTAGTCTTCCAGTTAAAATCTTTTCCTGTAAGAGTAGCTGTTGGGAATACACTTTCAATCTCATCACCAAACTTAATATTTGTGATTTTGTTTTCACCAACAAGAGTTCCGCCATCTGTAACATTGAATACGATTTCATATTCCTCGCCAGTCCAAACAGCTGAGAATATAATTTCAAAATTCTCAACAATGTCAGAATTATAACGGTCAAGAATCTCTTTCAAAGTTTGAGCCTCAGTGATGTCACCATTAGTATAAGAGTATCCTGTATGAGTATAGGTACCCGCTTGTGATGCACTGAATTTTGCAAGCCAAGACCAAGCATTGATTTCAGCTGTGTCTACATAAGCAATCTCTTTTTCTAGCAAGTTCCAATCGTTTCCGCTTACGATTATATCTTCTACTAGTTCAGGTTTATTGCCATCGAGCTTTATTGTAACTTTGATTGTATCCATGTTTACAACGAGACTAACATCGCTCTTAATTTGGTTAAGAGATATTTGTCCGTCTTTCTTTGTATTTTCACCTTGAGAGCTTGTTCCGCCTTTGATTTCTCCAGCAGTTACCTCAAAACTATCAAATACATATCCGTCTTTTCCTGTGATGCTAACCTTTACATCTGAGAAGTAGTCAAATTTAAATTTACCATTCTCTTCTTTCACTGTATCGCCGCTTGCTGCAATTGTAGCTTTAGCATTGTTGTAAGTGATATCAAGAGAATATCTTTCAATTTCCCAAACTGGGTAAATTGTAATTGTGTGATTTGTGTTGTCATAAGCTTGGTCAAGAAGAGCAAGGATATTTTCCTTTGTAATTTCTTGATAACTTACTTCACCGCTTTCACTTAATACTTGATTTTTCCAACCAATAACTTTGAACCCTTTTCTAGAAGGTGCACGAAGGTTAGCAAGCACTTCGCTGGCAACATTATTATCTTTATATTCAATAGCAAATTGTCTATAATAAATATTAATTTTTTCTTCGTCATTATTCACGATATTGTCGTGTCCAAGAAGAGCAGTTTCATCTACAACAAGTGTAACTGTGCTAGCAGTAATAATTCCTGTTGGGTAACCTTCGTCACCAATAACATAGTTTGCACCATCACTGTTTAAATCAAGGACTACATTAACTTTATGAGTTCCAACATTTGCACTTTCAAACTTGGTTGCATCTTTATCTACAAGAATAACATCACCAGCTAAAGCACCGTCAATTATCCATCTGTCAAAGTCAGTAGGAATTGCATCAGTTCTATCATAAGTTTTTGTTATACCTTGAGTTCCAGCAAAGCTAATTTCAACTTTACCAAGTTTAAGGTTTACTACAAATGTTTTTCCGTCAATTAACTCTTGATAGTTATTAGAGTTAATAGTAACTTTCAATGTGTGTTCTCCAGAAGCTAAATATTTGCCTGTAGAGAACTTCGCACTATCCTCAAATTCATATCCGCCAAGATTTACAAATCCGTCTGCAATAGCAGTTGTATAATTTCCACCGATTGTTAATGAATATTCGATAAGTGCGAGTATTTCACTTATACTCATTCCTTGCTTGATTTGTCCGTAAACAAGGTCAAGTTTTTCAGTTGGAGCAAAGCTAATATTTGTTTCCTTTGAAGGAGTGATATTTCCCTTTCCAACACTTGCAATGTTGTAGTTGTTGATATTGTCAGTCTCTTCCGCTGAGATAGCAATATCAAGAAGATTTCTTTCTCCAGCAAATGCACTATCGAACTTACCAATGATTGTAATTGTATCATCACCTTGAAGCCCGCTAACTACAATATCAGTATCTTCAGTGAAATCACTAGTTGCGTCAAACTCTTTGCTTGCACTAACAGTTAAGTCAGCTTGTGTAATAACAAAGTTTGTTGCATTTGTAATTGTTGAATTTGGATAATATGCGTTGTTAATATCAAGTGAAATTGTATAACTACCAGCATTAACAACATTTCCTATTGTGAAGGTAATACCAGTAAATACATTTTTGAGTTTATCTCCACTTAACACTTCAACTTTTCCACCAACTCTAAGAGTAAGGTCAAGTTTTGATGTTGCAATTACAACATCACTACCATTGTTATAAGCATTGAGTGACCAAGTATTTTCAGTTTCATCAAATACAAGTCCAAATTTAGTTTCTTGTTTGTTGTAAGATTTTGTGAATGCATTTGGTGAAAGTATATTAATTTCCAAACGTCCTTCTGAACGTTTAATCTCAAAGAAGGTGTTTCCTTCAGCTATTGAGATTGCGTAGTTATCATTATCAGCGCTAACGAATTCAACTTCATAAAAACCTATTTCGTTGACAGAAGTATCTTTTCTTCTAACTGTTATAACAACACTTTCTGTATTGCCGTCACCAAAGTCAAATACTTTAGTAATTGTCATTGGGTCTGGGTCTTCTTCGCCAACAAATTTATATAGATTGTTCACAAGTCCTTCTATTGAAGAAATTGTTTCAACCTTTTTGCTAACAACGAAGCTAGTTGTGTACTCACTGTCTATTTCATAAACTGTGGTATCAAAATTAAATGCGATTGTATAAATACCAGCATTAATAATTTCATTTACTTCTTGGCTAGTTGCTTCAGCATTTTTCTTATATGAAATTTCAAACCAGAAGTTTTCTTTTTTAAGAAGTTCTGCAAGAGTATACGTTTGTGTGCTTGTTCCTATAGTGATATCAAAGTTAATATCTCCTACAAAGTTTGCATGTTTATATTCACCGCTATTAGCACTTGTGCTAACAGAGATTTTTTGTTTTGCAACTTCTACATCAAATTCTACCTCAGTTGTTTTTGATGTAAAGCCTTCTTTTGAAGCAGTGATGACAACTTTGTATTTGCCATGTGCAGTAAAGTCTTTAACGATTTCAACAGATTGTCCTGCATCAGTTGATGCCATAACATTTCCATTGTTGTCATACCATGTATAGCTATAATTTAAATCACCTTCGTTTGCTTTGTTAGTGATATTGCCTATAGCTTCTGCGAGGGTTATTGTTTGCTTTTTGCCAAACTCTGCAACAACATTTATAGTTTTGTTTCCGTCTGCAACTGGCAAAGCTATTTCCCAATTCGCAGTAATTGTAGCAGGTAAAATATTAGTGCCAGCTTCAGCAGAAAGCCTGTCGCCTTCAATTTCCAAACCTTGACTATTAGTAGTCCATTTTGCAAATTCAAAACCTTTCCAGTAACCAGGAACTTTATCATTGTCAGGTCTTGCAATGGTTTGAGCTGTTCCGCCAACCTCAACATAATAATCTGCAATCAAACTATCATGAGCAAAATCCGCTTTAACATATTTAACATTTGTGTAAACTACAGTAAGTTTACCGTTAGCTGATACAGTTATGTTGTCTTTATAATTTGCCTCAACACCTTCAATAGTCTTGAGTTTTTCAAACATATTTTCAGCTAAAGTAGCTTCAGCTTCTTCGTTAGACCAAGCAACTAACTTAAGTCCAGTAACACCTGAAACTGTAACATTGAAAGTTACAGTAACACCTTCTTTCATAGCAACAACAATCTCATCAGTACCATTTCCGCTAATAGTAAAGAGTGTGTTGTTTTCTTCTATATAGTTAAAGAAGTTTTTATTTCCTATATTTATTTCTTTATCGCCATAACGAAGATTTGAAATAGTAAATCTGCCGTCAACCTTTGCAAAAGTTTTGTCTATTGTAAGCTTTTTAGCAGATAAATTATAAGTTGTCGCAGGCGTTTCTATAGTATAAGTTCCGCTAGCAGTCCAAACAAAGTTTTCTACATCAACACTGATTCCACTCAAAGTTGCAATTCTTGTATTATCTAGAATTGTAAACTGTGTTTGAACACCAGTATTTCCAGTAGTTTGAGCAGTTACACTAAATGCAAATTCTGATAGGTCAACTCCGCTATTTGTTTTAGCTTGAGAGAGTGAAACTTGATGAGTTTTTCCTGTTTCAAGTCCAGCTCCAGTAACTTCAAACTCAATAGGTGTTTTTGTAATAGTAACACTTCCCTCTAAAAGAATGAAATATCCATAAGTATCTTTTCCAATGCAATCGTCAGTAAAGTTCTTTCTAGCTTCATCAGTGAGATTTAAATAAACTTTTGCACTTCTGTCATTTCCTACATTGTAGTTGCCAGTAAGTTCAACTCTATTGAAAGTAGCATCAGAAATTTCCTTTCCGTCAATTAGTGCATGACCTTTGTCTTCACTAGCATCAACAGCTACATAGGCTTTTGTGCCTGTGTAGTAACCATTAAAGTTTTGTTGTGACCAAGTCATAACAGCTTTAACTATAGTGATTAAATTTGTGTCTTTGCGGAGAATATAATCTTCTCCAGTAATAGCATCACGAACGATGATTACAAAAGCATAAGTTCCGCTGTCTTTAACATCCTTTAGTGAAAGTGTTAAAGTTTTGTCAGCAGTAAATTGAGTGAGTGTGTCATCTTCTTCAACTCGTGCGTAGTAATAATTTTCGATACTATCACCATTAGCAAAAGTTGTGTTAGAAGTAAGGTCAAACTCTGCATCATCAACTTCTACATTGCCTGTTGCAACAATGCGAGCTTCGCTATTATAAACAAGTTCGTTAACTTCGTCCTTGTTTGTTATAGTTAAGTAGTTTTGATAATCTTCTGCCCAAACAACTTCAATTATGCTATCTGCAGTAAGAGTATAAGGGTTTCCAATAACGTTCCAATTTTTGTCAACATCGTTATATGTTGCAATAATAGTATCGTTAGCTTTGTTTTTAATAGAAACAGGTTTGTATCCAGCTCTTGTAAAAACAAGGTTTGCAAGGTCTGTAGCAGAGTAAGCTTCATTAAATTCTACTTCTATATAATAGTTGCCTTCGCTATCACTTTGTGCACCAGTAACTTTTTCAAACTCACCTCTAAGGTTGATATTGAGTTTGTAAGTTGCAGGTTTTGCTGTGATAGTAAGAGTTCTAGGTTTTGTAATGTTATTCAAAGTAATTTGATTGCCATTAACAACAACATTTTCGTTTTCAGCAAAAGCTCCGTTAACAGTGTCAAGAGTTGCTGTATCGATTACATATCCGCCTTCCAAAGTTATATCAAGAGTTACACTTGTTCCTGAAAGGATTGATGTTGAATTGCCATTTACAATTTGAGTTTGTCCTCTATAAACGGCTGTGATATGGTCACCATATGAAATTGTCACATCATAAGGTGCATCTCTCCAAACTGCGTAAAGAGTGAGTGTAGCTTCAGTTGCTCCTACATTTATCCCTTCTGCAGGAGTAGAAAGTTTATCACCCTCTGCATAAGAACTTCCGCCTAGTCCATTTTGTGTAGTGGACCAAATATTTACCTTTCCACCAGTGTGAGTTACCTCAGGCATACCAGTGATAGGTTCACCATAATCAACAACAAGAGTTGTTGTTGCACCGTCTACAAAACTACCCTCACCATTCAAATCAAAAGTGATTGTATATTGTACAGGTGTCCATTCAGCATTGAGAGTGTTTGTGAAAGTGAAGTCTGCATCAAGTTCGCTAGGAGCATCAACTGCCTTTTCGCTAGCATAAGTGCTATTGATAAAATCAAGAATTGTATCTGTGAATGCAACAGAATTGCTTTCATACTTCCATGCTGTTTGATTATATGTACCAGCTTTTGTTGTTGCGAATTTTGCAAGTTCTTCCCCGATAGTATCAGTTGAAGCAAGCTCTGCAACTTTGATTTTGAACTCTACATTTTCATTTCCGTCAATAGTAGAGTAAGGTTGTTTGTTCGCATTAGCATTTATTGTAACAACAATGCTTTCCATATTGAGTGTAAGTGTTGAAGAGTGTTGTTTAAGTCCACTAAGTGTAATAACTCTATTTTCTCTTTTACCCTTTTCAGCATCAATAATTTTGTCAACAACTCCACTAAATTCATTTCCGCTATATTTATAACCAGTTTTTCCGCTAAACGTGATTACAACATTGTCACCAAAATGAACGCCATAAGTTGTTAAGTTTGCACCAGCATTTGTGCCATTTACATTTTCTCCACCAACTGAAACTGAAACTATATCAGCATTTTCATGATTAATGTTAAACGAAATAGGTGCACTTTCCCAAATAGCAGTAGCAGTAACATTTCTAGAATTTGTGAGAATTGAATTTCCACCTACAATTTCCCAAATGCTTCTTGTATCAGTGTTGTCTATTACTATAGGGTTTTCAAGTCCGTCATAAGTAATTTTCCAACCTTTCAAGTTGTAAGTGTTATCTTCGAGCTCATATTGTGGAAGAAGAGCCTTTGCAGTAACTCCTGCTGTATTAACATTAAAGTCTTTGCTAGCAGTGTCCCAAGCTCCTGAAACAATTGTTGCCCCAGCATGTTCACCGTCATTAGCAGTGATTGTAATGATAATATAATCAAAGCTTACTGTTATAGTTATGTCATCCTTAACACCAGTAATTTCAAGAGAGCCATTTTTTGTGTTAGTTCCGCTTGAAGTGATAATTGCATTTTCTGTATTATCCACACTAAAATCTTTGAAGTAATAACCATTTTCTGCAAGAACATCAAGGTTTATTTCTCCATTATAATATTTAGTAGTAAAAGTATTTCCAGCTATTTCACCATTTTTAATTTGACCTCTAGTGCTGTCAAATTTAACAGTAATAACCTTGTCTTGTTGTTCCCAAATTGCAAGAAGTTCTAGTGTGTTATTGTTTGCTAATACTTGTTTAAGTAAAGCAGTAACATTTTCATTTGAAACTTCAAGAGTTTCTTCAGTTCCCTCTTCGTTGGCAAATTTAAAGTTCCAACCAGTTTGAGTATATCCTCCTCCTACTCTTGTAGCAAAATTATCTACATCATTGATATCAGAAACTAGTTTTTCGTTGTTTCCTGTGTAGGTTATTCTAAATGAATTATTGCCTTCAAAAGGTTGTTCTCCGTCTACAAAAGTTATTGTATCAAACTTGGCTGTAAAGTCAAAAATTGCATTTTCAATTCTACCAGCAGGGATACCAATAATATTATAGTTGGCTCCATCTCCACCAAAAGTAAGATTGAGTGTTCTATCCCCGATCTGTTCACTGTCGTATGAGCCAGTAACTGTAACATTATCAACTCCTACAAGTCCACTACCAATCCATGCAAAAGCTTGAGTTGAGCCAATTTGCATGTTGTCATGAGTTGCCGGCAAGTTCGCATTGCCATCAAAAGCCTTAGTAACTGTGGCAGTTTGACTGAGTGAAAGGTCTTTTTTAGTAACTTCAATTTTCAATTCATATTCTTTAGTATAGGTTCCGCTTTCATTTATTTCAGCACCAAAAGTATAGTTTTGAGAAGATAAAGTAAATCTCACTACATACTTGTTTTCACTAGCTTTAAGTGAACTACTAGCAGTTGCAAAGATATCAGAAAGCGAGTTGTCAGCGTTTGTTGCTCCGTCTATTGTCACCGCATAAACAGAAACATAATCATTTATTTTAGCAAGAGTGTCTTCACCATTTTTAAGAGTAAGACCTATAAAGTCAGCCATAGTTGAACTTACGTTATAATTGATTGTATTGATTTTTCCGTATTCTTGACTTAAATTTGCTCCATCCAAAGTTATTTCAATTTTCGATGGTACAATCTTAGCCACAATTTCCGCTTTGTTATCAGCAAGAAGATAATTGTTTTCAACTTCTCCTGAGCCGAGTGCAATAGTTGCAACAGTTGTATTTCCAACATTAACTTGTGAAAGAGTACCTGAAATTACAACCTCTTCACCATCTACAATTCCGCTAACATTGACAGTTATATTTGCATCAGCTTTTTGACTGTTCCAAGAGAATGTATTTTTTTCATCAAACACTTTTTCAATATCACTAACAGTAATAACAGCTTGGTTAACTTTGATTGCTTTGTCATTTGCAATATTTCCGCCAAAATCCGCACCATTTGGGAAGGTTGCATTTTCTACTCCAAGACTTACTGCTATTCCGTACTCTCCAACATTTTTACTTGCACCAACAACGTTGAAATTAAACTCATTGAGGATAGTTTCTATATTGGTTTCAAGTTCATTTAAGTTTTCACCTATCATGTGGAAGAGTGAAACTCTAGTAGTTGCCAGAATATTTCCGTCAACATCTTTTGCTTGTAAGTACCAGCCAGCAGTTGTAAACCATGCCTCTGTACTTGAATTAAAGTATACCTTGTCAATGCTTGCAACCGCTTTGCCATTATAAGAATATTCAAGACGTTTATCAAGATTGATTTGTAGTTTTGAAGTTGGAGCAGTGATAACAAAGAATAATCCTTCGCCGTCCTTTGCTACCGCTTTATAATTGGTATTTTCTGGGTCAAGCACTGTTAAAACTTTGTTACCAACACTTTCTCCAGCCTCTCTATTAAACTTGATTTTAACACTTTCGCCATTAATAGGGTAATTAATTTCAAGAGCAGGGTCTCTATACCCAAACACTTTTGTCAATGACTTAACGTCATCAGCAGTAAGAATGATAGTATAAGGTGCAACTACAACATTTTCAGCAGTAACATTTCCGCTATATACTGTTGGATCAATGTTGAGTGTTAAAGTATAAGTTCCAGCATTCTTGATTTCATTGCCAGCGCCACCAATAGTAAACCAAATGTCACTATTTTCAACAAGATTGTTAGCAAGAATAAAATCTTTGCCAGCGCCATCAACTGTAAGTTTGATTATTACATTTCCCTCTTGTCTTGCATTATTATACACAAGTCCGTCAGTAGGGTTTGTTTCAACAACCATCGTTCCGCTTATAACTCTAGTTTGTATAGCGATTTCAAAAGTAAAGTCTTCACTATTTGTAGTTTGTTTATTTCCGCTAGCACCATTGACATCTGTATAACTTGCTGTAACCTTAACAGTAAAGTTACCATTTATAGCAGTTGTTTTTCTACCAAAATCATAGCTTTCAGCTGTGCTAAATTCATTGCCTTCACTATCCACCCAAGAATAAGTGTATTTGATAAGATTGTTGTTATTGTTTTTGTTTGTAAATGTAAACAAGTCATTTAGGTTTATTACAAGGTTTGCATTGGCATCCCCGATTAATGAAGCTTTGTCATTAAACAAGTTCTTTTTACTTGTATACTCTGGATTTAAAAGAGTCCATCTTCCGATAGCTTCAACAGGAGTTGACCCACCAGTAGAATTAAAGTTGAACTTTCCTCCATTAACTTTGCTTGCAGTAAGCCCATTGCTTGTAGCCCATTTGTCAAAAGCAAAACCTTCCATATTAGCTAAATCAGGGTCAACAATGTCTATTCCCGCATCATCTCCTGATGAAAGATAGAAAGTTTTAGGAGTAAGGTTAATTATATGTTCATTTGTTTTGTTTTCATAAAGCTTAACCTGTCTTACATCAGTAAGAACTGCTAAGAAAGATTGGTCAACTTCTGAACCTTGAAGATTAAGGTTGATTTCTCTTCCAGCACTAGCAACAAAGTTGTCTATATACGAGCAACTATCTTCCTGCCAAGAAGCAACTATATCTCTATCAAGGAACCCTAAGAAACTAAGTCTTGAATCAGCTATTTTTTCGCTAAGAGTGATAGTAAAGCTTATTCCAGCATTTTTTCTTACAGCAATAGCAAGTCGGTCAGTTCCATTTCCGATGATAGTAAATAAAGTTCCACCATTCTCATCAAACTCAGAATATTGTTCATCAGTTATTAAATTGCCTTGGGCATCTTTAACAGAAAGCATGTATTGAGCATTACCATAACTATCAATGAGCGAACCACCTTGGAGGTCAAGATTACCATTTCTAGCAACGAGATAACGTACGTCATAGGTGAAAGTATTTGCAACAATAGAACTGTCAACTATTTCATAAGTACCAACAACTTCAAATGTATAGTTATCGCTTGAAACTACATTTCCGTTTTTAGTAACTTGGAAGTTTCTAACAGTAAATGTTTTTCCTTCATCTTGTCCATATACACCAATCAAAGAACTACTTGTTAAAACGCTGTCAAATTGAACTGAGAAATCAAAGTCTTTAATTACGTCACCTTTGTCACCATAAGTAGCAGTGGTGCTACCTATAACAACCTTGTGTAGTAAATCTTGAAGATAAAAGCCTTGTTGAGCCCCATTTTTAACATTTAATTTAATAGGTAATTTAACTATGTAAATTCCACCATTTGAATCTGCATCAGAAGTAGCAATAGTATATTCACTTGTAGTATTTTCAGAGCTAGGCATTTGTTCAGTTAAACCATAGTTGTAAGCTTGTTGTTCTGTGAGTCTGAATGTGAATTTTGCAGGATAACTTATTCCGTTATCAACCTTGCTTCCTTTCACGTCAAATTTTCCACTAGCATCTACAACTGTTACTCTTGTGTTTGCTATTGATAATAAAGGAGCATCGCTCTCACTTGTCATGTGAGTAAATTTTATATTTCCTCTATTTGAATTTTCAGTTTCAGCAACACTTTCACTTCCAGTATAATATGTTTCCATATCTACACTGTCAAGATAAATTTTATTGGCATTTATAGTAGCGCTTATTGGAGCAGAAGTTATAGAATATCTTTCCACCTCAAATCCACGTCCAGCTGACAAACTATCAGAAATTGTGATTTTAAGTTTATAAGGTCCATAATTTCCAGCATTTAAACGATTTAAACTGAGTCCACTTGTTATAACTTGTGTTTCGTCTTCATTTACTATGGAAATTTCAGAAATATTTTCACCATTAGCAACCAAGCCAGCACCAGTGTAAACAACCTTTTCGCCCGCAACAGTTGCACTAATTTCACCAGCTAAAATTTCCTGTTCTCTTTCTATATAATATAGCCCGCTGTTGGCTTTCAAACTTGCAGTTAAGAAACTGTTATCTAAGTCTCTCTCCCAAACAGGATATACATTGATATTTCCAACATAATTGTAAATAGTTTCACTATCAATAATAGTTTTTGTTTCAGTTTCAGCAAAACCAACTAATTTGTAACCATCTCTTGTTACATTAAAAGGTATAGTTCCAATAGCTTTATCAAAGATAACTTCAAAACTGCTTTCTCCCTCAACTTGTTCGTATTTGCTGTCAGTTAAAAGTGTGATTGTGTAAGGATTGGCCTCGTCAAGAATTTGAACATTGAATATCTGTCCTGAGGTTAAATAATCGGCATTTGCAACCAATGTAGCAAACATTGAATTGTCTAAAGTAAATGCATATTTACCTTGGTCATCCTTAGTAATTACGGCATGCTTAGCGCCCTCTTTGCTACCTAAAATTTCAAAACCAGAAATTGTGTATCCAGCTCTACCTAAATATTGCACAGAGTCATTAAATATACCGCTGAAATCATTTTCATTTACAACAAAATTTAATAATGCGTCAATGCTTAAATTAATACTTCCGTCAATAGCATCTCCGTTAGGAGCTTTAAAGCTAATCTGATAAGAAAGTTTGTCTGTAAATTCTGGTTGCATTATTATGCTGACCGAGTATCCATTTTCTTCTATTAAGTTTTCAGACCAAACTCTTGCATCTATAGTAATTAATCCATTTGAATAACTTAAATTCTGATTATTTAATATATCAAAGTTTTCGTTCAAAATTGTCCAGTTGCTTGCTTCAGCATATCCTGCACGGCGAATGTTTTTTATAAAATCAGACAAGTTAGCAGTATTATCTTCATGATTATAATAATATACTAATTGGTTTGTTAAATCACTATTTTCAACACCCCAGTTTACACCACCATCAACGGTTAGTAACCCTTTTTGATTGTCTGAAATATTGTTTCCATGAGAACCATATATTTTAACAGTTTTTTGTCTGATTATAGGAGTTATTTGCAATAGAATTTCATCTGTAGTTTTAGCTATTTCACCTATTTCATCCAAAAATTCTTTGCTATTAAACAATTTCCATGAATACACTGAATTTTCAGCGAAGTACATATCTTGTGTTTCATTTTTATTTATTTGTGTTGTAAAAGTATGTGTTCCGTAAGTATATCTCCAGCCTGCAATATAATAACCTTTATCGATTACATTTGGAGAAAAATAACTAGTTTTAATATCAAAGACAAATTGATTTTCTTCAAGTCCCATGAAATCTAAAAAGTTCTGTGGCACATCATTTAAACAACTAAAATTGTTATAACGGAAATCATTTTCAGGATAATTCCCAGTATATGAATTTAATTTCCACTTTATATTATCTTTTAAGATTAATGAGTCATTTCCAGCCCCATTCCAATTGTTCACTAAGACATTTGTTTTGATATCGTTATTATGAGGAAAATCATAACCAAGCCTCATTGTTTTTAAATCAATAGGCATTATAACATCTTGTGTTAAATCCAATGAAAACTCATCACTAACAAAAGTGCAAGTTTCTGGGTCCCTAGTTAAAGGTATATCAAACATTGCCTCATTAATTCTCATTATCTTAGCAAATTTTGCAAGATAAGATTTTTCAGGGTCAGTTTGAAATTTTAATTCAAATTTCAATGGTTGTCCAGGCAAGAATTCTGTAATAGGTGCTTTTGTAGTATCACTTGCAACATAAACTATTGCATAATCTATAAATTCATCTACAGGGTAAGCTATTCCTTCATAAGTTTGCTCTTCTCCATAAAGAGTACGTTTTTGTGTAAGACTATACTTAATGGCCTGCATTTTGAAATCGATAAAATAATTATCTCCAGGAGTAAGGTTAGCAAATTTATATACGCGATATTCATATCCTTCACTACTTGGTTTTAAAACTTCTTCTGTATGAGGTATTACTTCTCCACTAATACTATTACCTTTATGCAAAATCAAGCTACCAGAAACAGTCTTGTAGTATTTGTTATGTTTAATATAGAAAGATATTGAGTTGTCGGCATTTGGTTCAATATGCCAATCTTGAAAGCTTCCAGATTGAATAAAGTCAAAATTTTCAGTGCTACTTATACCTAATGTTTGACCTTCTATAAAATCATTTTTTAGCCCATCAACAAAACCAAATTCTCCGCTACTAAATATCATAGCTTTAGTTTTAGTTTGTATTGATATATTTATTTCATCTTCATTTGATGCAATATATTCACTACCTTGTGACCTACTAAATGTTTGATTAATGTATTTTCCGTCAGAACCTTCATAGGTGATTTCAAATTTATTTTCACCATTAGAAGAAATAATTGGAGTTAATATAAAGTATCTGGCATTAGGAATAATTTTGAGAATAAAATGGTCGCCTGTGTTTAATGAAAAATTTAAAACATTGTTAAGTTCTGTTAAACTATTTCCAACAAAAGTTTGTGTAGCACCACTATTAATAGATAACTCTATTTTTTCTACCTTATCGCCTTCAAAGTTTACTTTTATATCATCTCTTTTTTGTTCAACGATAAATATAATTTCTCCAGTTGCAACTATGTTTTCAAAAGTAACTGTATAACTATTATTTTCACCAATCTCAACTTTGTATTTTACAGGTGTAGCTGAATCTATATTGCTATCAGCAAACATACCGAAAATGCCATTTTGACTAAAATTATATTCATTTAAAATAGTAGCATTTTCAAAGTTTGTCCCTGTTGTTGCCCCAGCGAGAGTATATCCGTCTTTGAGAGTAAAGTTAAAAACTAATTGGTCTTCTACTTTATAATCATTCAAATTTATACTATTGAAAATATTATTTACAGTTGACTCGTCTTTTCCAGCAACATTAACATTCTTCTCTCCAGCAGTTATTGTAAAATCTGACATAGGGAATATATTATTTGTATAACCATTTTTCCAAGCCAAACTGAAATTTAAACCAATAGCTTCTTCATTTGCAATCCAATCCAAATAGATATTGTTTACTGTATCATTGATTGTATCATTATCTAAATCAAAACTAAAGGCTTCTGTTCTATCTGCACTAGTATATGCTTTATTCAATTGATATCCAAGACGTGTTAAACTTGTTCTCTCTATTTTACTATCATAAGCAACTGTTAAATTTACAACTTTTTCACTTGGCTCACCATAACCATAATAGATTTTTAAGTCAACATTCTTTTCTTCCCAATTAACAGTATAGTTTAAGCTTTCTGAAGATAAAGTTCCTTTAAAACCTTCTCTTATGAAATACACGTCATTATTTTCCGCAAATCTATATTCTGTTGGAATACTAGTTCCATAAAGCGGATTTTGTACACTTAAAGAAGTTAATGTATCAACTTCTCCACCAAAAGTTGTCAGAGCAATTTTGATATTTTCATTTGCAAATGTAGCATCACCTTTCTTTTTAAAATTTCCTCCATTTGCATTAAACATTCCGATATAGCCAGGTGTATAAGAAGTAGAGTTGACTGTTATAGTATTGTCAACTTCCTCTTTAGTTGTATAATCAATATCAGTTCCATTTCTAGAAGAACCTCTAATTATCTTTGTAGAACTTTCAGTTGAACCGATAGTTTTGATATAATCGTCATTAGTAATATCAAAACAGTTCACAACTTCTGCGTTTGCACTCATTTGTCCTACAAGTTTACCAATTTTATTTGAGTCTGTGTTATGTATATCATATCGTCCACTTAAAACAATGTCGTTAATAGAACCTGTAACATTACCAAACAATCCTGAACCACTATTCGAAACTGAAGAGGCTCTTGTTACAGTAACACCAGTTACAATTGCACCGTTACCATAAAAAATACCAGAATAAGGGAGAGATGCTGTACCAATAGGAGTCCAAAGCTTTGCAGAAAGGTCATAAGTTTCTCCAGCTTTCAAACTATAATTTGCTGATGCGAAGCTTGAGTCACCCATAACAATTTTATAAGCAACATAGGCAAGGTCGTCAGCAGTAGCTATTTCATTTATAGCCCCAGCGGAAGTATCCAATGTTATACTATAATCCAAAACCTCATTACCCCAAGAGTTTACTGGAGGATTATATGGGTCAAAAAAACCGTCACTACTATAAGTATTTACATTGTCTTCAGAAGCAAAAACATCTTCTTCAAAATTTAAAGAAGTATTTTTGTTATTTATTCCACCAGCAAAAGATGGAATTAATAGAAGACCTCCTCCCATAAAGAG
>CARFEX010000002.1:0-275 GCA_948971535.1 uncultured Eubacteriales bacterium
TTTATATTTGAAGAAATAAAAGTTGGAATAGAAAATTTGCAAGATAAGGTTTTTAGAGAAACAAATATCATAGTTGTAAATAAAGATGATATTTTGGAAAAATTAGACATTTATAACTATGATGTAGCAGAAGTTGAAGCAGTCTATCTTGTAGACTGGAGCAACATAAAAGAAGAAACTAAATGTATTAAGGATTCGCTCAAAGTAAAATTAATGTATTGTAAAATTGATGTTACTTTTAAGTTTGAAATTGTTTTCAAAAATAAAGAAAAAAA
>CARFEX010000002.1:285-23064 GCA_948971535.1 uncultured Eubacteriales bacterium
TTGGGAAGAAAAATAAGAAAGGTTTGTTATGAAAAAAAAACAAAAACAAAAAATATTAATAGGAATAGGTGTTGTTAGTAGTGGTAGCGTGATAGTGCTAATTTCTATTGCAGGGCTTATTGCATCAATAACTAAAAAACCATTTATTGCTGCGTTCCAAAATCCACTGCTATATGTCTTAGTACTAATTTTGATTTTAGGAATTATATTGTTTGTTATTTTTGATATTCGAGTACGAGGTTCAAAAAGGGTACTGAAAGTTAATGTTGACTTAGAGAACTCGCATTGGATGGAACCAGAAGAAATCAAAAAGAATAATGGATTTATGGTAACTAAGTTTAGCGAGCTTAACAAAGTCGATGATGGTGTGCCACTTGTAGCAGAACTAAAAAAAAATGATATACAGATAGTTTTGAAAAAACCAATACATGTATTAGTAATTGGTGCAACAGGAACAGGTAAGTCTGCTGCTTTTGTCAGTCCTAGTTTGGAAATTTTAATGCGAACTAAAAGCAAACCATCAATAGTTGTCACTGACCCTAAAGGAGAATTGTATCAAACGCATGCGGAGTCTTTTAAAAAACAAGGTTATAAAGTCAATGTTATAAACTTATCAGATGTATACCACTCTACTAAATGGAATCCGTTTAATGACATCATTAAGAAAACTGAAGAAATGAAGTATAGCAACGTTGTTCAAAAAAATGGCAAATATTATGTGTCTGGAGTTGAATATTTGACTAATGCGGAAGCTACAAAAGTGTGCAAAGAACGTGCTGTGCAGCTTAAAGATGAAATCTATGTTGATATTCAAGATTTAGTGTACACAATGTGTCCTGTTGAAAACAAGCAAGACTCAACATGGCAAAAAGGTGCAAGGGATTTGATATTTGCGTTGGTCCTTGCATTTTGGGAAGATTTTAGAGATGGTTATATGCCAAAAGAAAAGTTTAATCTTTATAACTTGTATCGAAATGTATCTGAATACGCAAAAGGTGAATGTGAGGACTTAATTGCATACTTTGCTGCACGTGATGAAACAAGTAGAACAAAAGGACTGAGCAATACAGTGCTAGTTTCGACTGATAGAACATTAAGTTCGTATTTAGGCGATGTCAACCAATATATGAACTGGCTTGCTGATGGTGGAATTGCAGCATTAACAAGTGGCAATGAAATTGAGTTTTCTAATTTTGATGAAGAACCAAATGTACTGTTTTTGATTGTTCCAGACCAAAAAGAAAATAGATACACATTGGTGACATTATTTATGATACAGATGTATAAAGCATTGGTTGAAAAAGCAACTCGTAATGAGCAATTAAAAAAGACAAGCAAACAAGAGTTATTAAGAAACGTTTACTTTTTTATGGATGAGTTCGGTAATTTACCAAGAATACATAATATGGATAAAATTGTTACGGTTGGCAGGTCCAGACATATTTATGTTGTTCCTATAATCCAAGATTTTAACCAACTTGAGAATAAATATGGTAAAGAAGTATCTGCAATAATTAGGAGCAACTGCAATATTCAAGTATTTATTGGCTCTAATGATGAAAACACAAGGAGAATAATATCTGAAAATTGCGGAAAGAAAAAAGTAAAACAAGTAAGCTATAACGAAAATAAAGATATGTCAGTATCTACTTCTGCACAAAGTGTACCATTAATATATCCGACCGAGCTTGAAAAATTAAATGACCCAGATAATGGTATATTGGGGAATATGATTGTTACAACATTAGGAAATTATCCTATTAAAAGCAAAATGACTCCATTGTTTAAAGCCCCACAACAATATCAATTGAAAAAGTCAGAGTTTGTGCAAAATGACTTTAATGCGTTTGATGAAAAAAGAAATTTTTATGACATAAGGAAAATTACTACTTTTTTAGCCAATGATAAAAAAATTGCAGAAGAACAACATGTTGAGCTAGATGAGAATGATGCTTCAGAACAAACAGAGCAAGTTAAACAAGTAGAACAAGTTCAGCAAGTCGGACAAGCTGAACAAGTTGCAAACGAAAAGGTTTTAAATAAAATTAAGACCTTGAAAGATAAAATATCTAACGAACAATTTGATAATTTAGTTAAAGATAATATTGATTTTGAGCGAAAAATAGTGATTTTGGAAGAGTTGATTGAGTTATATAGTAATAATTCGTTATTGGTAGCAGAATTAGTATTCATTAAAAAATTTATTCAATACAATTGCTTGCAAATGAGAAAAGCGGTAAAGGAGTGAGTATGGCAAAATTGAACAAAGTTAAGTCAAAATTTTTAATTGTATTAATGCTTGTATTTTTTATTCTATTTGCTTTAGTTATGTGTTTTGTGTTATGTGACGATGTGTATGCTGAAGAAATATATATTGGTTATAAAGAGTGGGATAAAGATTATTGGAAAAGTAATTTTAGTTGGAAAAATATGCTGAGACCTAAATATACTAGGGTAACGATTTATCGCATTGGTGAAAAAAGATATAGGGCTACAGGGAACATTTATATGGCCTATGCAAATGCTGGTGTTGGTTGGTGGGAATTTTCAGTTTTAGTTGATGGCCAAGAAATAATACACGAAGGTAAAGTTAATAGTGCAGACAGAGACTGGGAATTTTCTGTGGAATTTAATCATTCAGATGTAACTGACTTTTCTGTTAAAACAAAAGTTTTATCTAACTGGTCTGACACAACAGTTGTACATACATCAAACGAAACTACTATGGCTGCTTATGATAAAGCTGCACCAACAATAAAATTATCGGGTGTACAAGATGGTGAAATTACGAATAAAGATGTGACTATTGAAGCATCTGATGTTGGGAAGTCGGGACTAAAAGAAATTTTGGTAAATAAAAATAGTTCTGGATATACATCATATTCAAATAACAAAGTTACTTTGAGTGAAGATGGTTTTTACAATATCTATGCAAAAGATAATGTAGGTAACGAAAGCAGTAAGTATTCATTTACTTTGGATAAATCAAAGCCAGTTGTGAAAAGCTATAAATCGTACACTAATGAGGCGTTTGATTTTGAAGTAACTGATATGCTTGATGTTACAATCGAATATAAGTTGAATAACGGAACAATCCGTAAGGTGAAACAAAAGAAAGTACATATAGATTTAAGTATTGAAAATTATGGCTGTTGGCAATTCAAAGCAACAGATGCAGCAGGGAACACTACAAATTGGGAAACAATAAATCTTTATAAACGAACAGACTTTCAAAATTTGGAACAAATTAAAAATAGCTATAACTTGCCAACCTGGTATGTGGTTAAATTGCCAGCAAAAGTTTATTTTGATTGCGCAGGTAACTATAGCTTTGCAAAATATGAGTATGCTTTAGATTTTGCAATAAAAAAAGAGTGGGAATATAGGGTAGTAAATATCGGAAATGGTAAATGGTCCTATGTCAACGTTGGTAATGAAAGTGTTTCTCAAATTTATGATAACAAAACAATATTAGACAATGCAATTTTGAAATATGCAAAAAGCTATATTTCAGATAGAAAAATTTTTGATGGCGGTAGCAGTAACTATGACAACCCAACAGATGAAAACGGAATTTCAAGACCTGATGCGCTAATATCACAAAATGTTGAGCTGCCAGAGCATTTGTCTAAATACATTGGTTTGCCTAGATTTTTTATTAAACACGACTTTACTTTTGCAAAACCACATGAGGGGGTTGCTGGCAATAAAAGTTATGTAAAAATCAAATGGATTTCAGATGGCATAATGGCCCAAAATGGTAAAGAAATCAACGTGCCATACAATGCAGAACTAAGAAATGTGCTAGAGAGTGAAATGGCTTGGAAACAAGGATATTATTTGGTAACAGAGTATGATGAATGTGGGAATAGCGAACAGTATATTGTTTGTCTTGATGCTGGAAATCCTACAGTTAGTGCGGAGATATTGTTAGGCAATGGAACAACACAAACAATAACATATGATATAGATTATGTTCAAAGTCATCAAGATGTAATGTTATACTTATCTTTTGATATGCAGAGTTTTTACGATGCTATTGATGAGTTTATTTTTGTTTATATCGAGGGAAGAAAACTATCTCAAAGATATATTGTTGGTGATGAACTGCCAGTTCTGTGTTATGAAAACGGTTATTGGGGCAACTATACTGTTACGATTTATGATAGAAGTCTAAACATATTGCAATTTACAATTAGAATTGCTGGTGAACCGCCAAAAATCAATCATACATCTACAACAAATGAAACAAAATTTGTTTTGAGTATTGTAAATAATGACACAGGCAATGGCTTGACCAATGTTGAATTGTTTAGGGTTACGTATGATGGTGAGTATATAAAACTATTGCAAGATGATTTAGACAATTTGGTGTCGCCAGATGTGTATTCATACACTTTGAAAAACGGTGGCAAATATGTGTTACGTTTTACAGATATATTTGGTAGAACAGTGGAAACTGAACCTGTCTTTTATATGAAAGGACTGCCAAGCGGAACGCTTAAGGGCGTAAAAGAAAATGCAACTACAAATAAAGATGTAACATTTGAATATGAAAAAGATTGTGGCATTAATTTATATGTTTTTGAAAATGGAAATTGGGTAAATGCAGATGAGTTGATGATATTAACTGAAAAAGAATATTTCAACATGATAAGCATTGCAGCAAGTGTTGAAAATAGTAAAATTTACAAGATTTTCCTATATAAATTAGATGACATGAATTTGTTTGTTGAATATCGGTTTGAAATAGACTGTGTGCCACCAATCATATCGTTAAAGTCAGTGGATGGAAATATTTTAGAGCAAGGTATTACGACAAATAAAAGTTTCTTTGTGTTTTGGAATGAAAACAATATTAAGGTTTATTATTATAGAGTGAATGACCCTTTAGGCTCAATGGGTGAAACGCAATACACAAAAGAAAGTGTTATCACCTTGTATGGTGAATATATATTTACTGCGTATGATGCTGTTGGCAACGTATCTAAAAAATCAATTACCCTAGATAATATTGTAGATTATGAAATCGAAGGTAATTATCAAAGATTAGATGATGGCAGCTTAATATCTAAAAACAGACTAAAGTTGACAGTTAAAGAACGTATTAAACAATTTGAATGCTTTAGCAGTAATGGTATTAATATTGCAAATGGAATGTATATCGATGTGGATGGTACCTACATATTTAGCATTGTCGATATGTTTGACAATGAGATTGAAGTAATTATTATTATTGATAATTTGCCACCAATGCCAATAATTACAACAATAAATGGTGATGTGCTAGAGCAAAACACAAAGACAAATCAATCTTTCAAAGTAGAATGTAATGAGGCGAATATTGAAATTTTAGTTACTGATAACAATGGAGTTTATATTAAATACACTGGTGATTATATTGAGAAAGTAGGAATTTATAGTTTTAAGCTGATTGATAGAATGAATAATGCAATGGTGTTTAATATTGTTATTGATAAAAGTGTAGATTTTGTTGTAAGCGGCAATTATCTTGAGATTGAAGATAAAGTGTATTTATCAAAAAGCACATTGGTTCTAAGTGTGAATGAAGAAATTAAACATTATGAAATAGCTTCTAGTAAAGGAAATACTTTCGTTTTAGGCGATAAAATCACTATCGAAGATGTGTATATTGTTACTATTGAGGATTTAGCTAGCAATATAACGATTATAACGCTTGAGATAGACAAAACACCACCAGAGGCTCAAATAAATGCTGAAAATGGTGATGTATTGCAAAAGAACACAATAACAAATAAAAGTTTCCTAGTATTTTGCAATGAAGAATTATCCAAAATAAAATATTGCCGAGATAACAAAAATTTTGCAGCTTATACAGGCGAGTTATTGCAAGATGGTGGAAAGTATTATTTTGAAATATCAGACAGAATAGGCAATACAACAAACTTTTGGATAGTAATAGATGGCTTGGTTGAGTATGAAATTAAAGGCAAATATAATGTTTTTGACGGTGTTATTTATAGTCGGTATGGAGTAATAATTGAGGCAAAAGAAAATATAACTTTTGTGTTGTTAAAGTCAGAGAATGGTAGTATATGCGATTTAGGCGAGAAAATAGATAAAGAAGATATTTATACTATATTACTTAAAGATGATAATGGAAATGAAACCACGCTTGAGATAGTTATTGACTACCAAAAGCCAGTTGTTGAACTTGATGGCGTGAACAATGAAAATGTGTCAAATAGCAGTGTTACTGTCACAATCCAAGATTGCGAAACAGCCAAGTATCGCAAAAATTCCACAAAGGATTGGATAGATTTTGTAAGTGGAATGCAATTCGAGGACCACGATTATTACATAATTATAGCTTTAGATAGAGCTGGTAATGAAATACAAGTTGAATTTATAATCGATAAGGAAGTGGAGGTCGAGCCGTCTATTGATTTATCCGCCGAAAATCGGTATATAACAACAAATACATCCTTTAAGATGAATGAAAATATGTCATCTATACTGCTAACAAAAGATGGCACTGAAATTGGTTATAATGGCGGTGTAATAAAAGATGTAGGAACATATCAATTAAAATTAACGGATATAGTTGGTAATATGAAAATTTTTAATTTTGTGATTTTGCCAGCTGCTGCAAAAGAGTATAAATTAAATATTCCACTAGGTTATAAAGTTATAGTGACTTTGGATGGTACAGTTTATGATGCTGTTATAGAGGGACAAGCTGTTTTGACCAAAGATGGCTTATATAATATGAAATTTGTAAGTTCCGATAGCGAGTTTGATATTGAGGTAAGAGTTGATACAGTTCCACCAACAGTCAATATTGAAAAACACAAAGACAAAATTATAATAAATAATCCAAGCAAAGATAAGACTACTATTGAATTGTATAAAAATGGTAGCAAAATAGATTATACTTTAGGCTCTGAAATTAAAGCGGTAGGTGACTACCAATTGAGAATAGTTGATGAGCTAGGAAATGTAAATGAATATGAGTTTTCATTAAACTATATTAATAGTTTTGGTATAGTTGTTATAGTTTTAGGTATTGCCTTAGCAATTGGAATAGCTGTAATAATTATATTCTCAAGATTAAAACAAAAGGTTAAGTAATTATCGTTTTGTGTTAATAAAAATAAATTTAAGGAAGGTAAAAAAAGTATGAATGACCAAGTTTTTAAAAGTTTTAGCGATGTGCTAACAAAAATGTTTGACAGTATGTTTACACCATTGATTACAATTGCGGTTTCACTGTGTGCGATATGGGGTGTTTATTTGGGCTTTAAATATTGGAGAGCTGCTGGCGATGAAAACAAGTTAAAGCAAGCAAAATCAGCACTTGTATCGTTTGTAATTGGTATTATAGTTATATTTGCAGTAGCACTTGCAGCACCACTACTAATTAGTAGTTTGGTAGAATTTATGTCACAATATAATTAATGAGTAGAGGTACATAATTTATGGATATTATGTTTAGCAAATTATTTGCAAAATTATTATTTTGGCTGTATGAAATGCTAGATACGATATTTGAAATGTTTCAAGTCTTAAGCGGAGTTCAAGGGATTGAAGGCACAAATGGTGAATCAGCACGTTCTTTGATAGAAATATTTTTGCAAAGTTCTGCAGTTACAAAAGCATTTTTTATACTCGTGTTGTTAAGCATATTTGTTGCAGCGGTATCGATTTGTGTTGCAGTGGTAAAAAATATTGTGAATTTGAAGGGTGGCGAACGTAAATCGCATGCTACAGTTGTAGGACAAGGGTTTGGGGCAATAGTTATTACTTTTGTGATGGCATTAATGATGTTCTTAGGCATAGGTGCATCTAATGTGTTATTAAAAGAGGTATCAAAAGCAACAAGTCCTTCAGAGGGGATTACAATTGCTACAACATTATTTGATATTAGTGTTGGAAAAATTTATAAAATAGATTATGCGAATGGAACACCTAGACCTAGCATATTAAAAGATGCTAACGGTTACCCGATTTTGGATGAAAATGGTAATACCATAATGACAGAATTAAGAGACTCTTATGGTAATATTGTTTATGATTATCCGCCACTTTTAGATGAAGCTGGTAACCAAATATATGAAACTGGTTGGACAGATAAGGATAATGGACGAAAATTGTTGAATGATAAAGTTAAACAACAAGGATGGAGCAGTTTGGATGTTGATGAAATTTTTGGTGTAAGACAAAAAGATTTATTTGTCTTTGAAAATAAAAGTTATGGATATTCAGATGGCAAAGAGCCAATGGTAGAATTACAATCGTTTAATATGTTTGTTGCATATTTAGTTGTGTGTATTATGTTAGTTGCTATAATTTGGTCGATGTTATCATTAGTAAAACGAATTTATGACTTAGTCTTGCTGTTCATAGCTCTGCCGCTTGTATCTGCAACGATACCACTCGATGATGGAGCAAGGTTCAAACAATGGCGAGATAGTGTAATATCTAAAGTCGTATTGGCTTATGGTGTTGTGTTTTCAATAAATGTGTTCTTGCTTATTACACCGCTTTTAAATGATATTAACTTTGCTAGTCTTGGCTGGTCAGCATTTTTGGAAAATCTATTCAAAGCATTTATGCTTATTGGCGGTGCTTTGTCAATAAACGGCGGACAGTTGTTATTTGCTAGGTTGTTGGGTACAAGTGCAGAGGAATCAAGAGAAATGGCTCACTCTGCTAGAGCATTGATGATGGGCATGGCCACAGCTGGTGGACTTGCAAAAGGTGCAAAGAATGTTGTGTTCGGTGGTACCAACAAATATGGTAAAAGGCGAGAAGGTATTATTCCGTGGGGTTCTAGGCAAGGATATAAAATTGGTAGTAAAGTTGGCGGCGAAAAATTTGAAAACAGCAGAACTGGTAAAGTTATGGGGTGGCTTGGAAAAGTTAACCGACCTAATCAAACAATGAATGCTTTGTCTGGGAATAATGCAGCAAAAGAAGGCAACAATGCAGTAGCAAATAATGTAGACAATAATGATAGCAATGATAGTAATACAGCATACACACCTCAAGATAGCAACAATGTTGCAACACAAAGTTCAAAACCACATGAAGGGTTAATTAAGGATATTATTCCAAAAAACAATGAAAGTAATAGTGATAGTGGTGCTTTCAAAAAAGGAGATTGACTATGAGATTAATTCCCAAAAAGACAAAAGTATCATCAACTGTTTGGTTGAATTTTACATTGGTTGATTTGATTTTGGCATTTTGTTTAGGCATAATAGCTTTTTTAATTGTAATGTCAAATTTAACAACTAAGTGGGCCATTTTTATTGCTTTTATAAGTATATCCATTATGTTGTTTTTTCCAGATGAGGGCGAAAGAGGATATAATGAATTGATTTACATTTTGCAATATTTAGCATCAATAAAAAAGTTTGAAAAAGGTGGTAAAAAGAAAAATGATATTGCAAATTTAATACCTTTTACAAAAATTGATGAGTATGGTGTTGTAGAATATGGCGATTACTTTGGAGCAGTGATAGAAATTGGTTCAACAGAATTTGCACTATTGGATTTATACGAGCAAAACACAAGAATATCAGCGTTTGCAAGTCTTCTAAACAATTTGGGCGAAAATTCATTTGCACAATTAGTAAAAATAGATAGACCTATAAATTATGATGAGGCAGCAGCTATTCTATTCGCTAAGCTCGAAAAAGAGATTGAGCGTGAAAAACCAGATGAAGCACAAATCAATATATTAAAATCTCGTTTGGCTCAAATAGATAATATTAATAATCTTGAAAAGCAATATAGACCTTATTATTATTTTGTTGTTTATGACAAAACAAAAGAGGAACTATTTAAAAAGGTGGATATTGCAAGAATTGGTTTTGATAAAGCAAAGTTGTCTACAAAAATGCTAAATCAAAAAGAAGTTGCTGTATTTTTTAAATATTGCTATACAAGGAACTTTGATGAAAGGGATGTAGATAATGTAGAAAATAGTGATTATGCAAATTTTGTTAAGCCAGATAAAATACAATTCAAGTCAACAAGTTGCACACATGACAATACATATTCTTTCACGGTAGCAATATCTGATTATCCACTTTTAGTTGGCAATGCATGGGGGGCTGATATATTTAATATTGACAACACAAAAGTAGTTTTAAATATTAAGCCAGTGTCAAAGGACAAAGCAGTCAAAAGAATAGATAAGGCAGTAGTTGAATTAGAAACTCGTAACAATAGAGGTAAATTGAGTGAGGCAATATCTCAAGAAACGCACGTGCAAACAATTGCACAATTGGCCCAAACAATTCAAAATGAAAATGAATTGTTGTTTGACTGCACATTGACCATTACAGCATTTAATAACACAAAAGAAAGTAATAGTGCGTTTAGAAAAGAATTACGAAGAAAATTGATGTCTGGTGGCTTTAGAGTTAATTTTTTGCGTGGCAGACAATTTCAAGGATTTGCCTCGGCAACGATTTCTCAAAAAACAAGCTTAAAAAGTCTGGAACGTGGCATTAATTCAGAAAGTTTAGCAGCAGTGTTTCCATTTGTGTTTACATCGATTATAGAGCCTCAAGGATATACATTAGGCTATGAATATTATCCGCTTATAATTGATTTATGGAAAAGAAATAGCAAATATATAAACAGTAATTTGATGGTTTTAGGTAAGTCTGGTAGTGGCAAGTCCTTTTTTACAAAAACATTGCTTTCAATGGTTTATTCAGATAATTCCAGGATTTATATTTTGGACCCAGAAAATGAGTACGCAACGCTTTGTAAAAATGTGAATGGCAAGTTTATTGATGTAGGTAATGCAATCGAGGGAAGAATAAATCCATTACATATTTATCAAATACTAACAGATGATGGATTACCAGCACCACCAGAGATAGTTTTTTCTGCACACTTGCAATTTTTAGAAAGCTTTTTCAAAATTGTTTTGTCTGGTATAACATCGGATGCACTCGAAGAGCTGAACAACATCATTACGAAAGTTTACAAAGCAAAGGGTATTGATGAAAATACTGATTGTAGCAATCTAAAAGCTGAAGATTATCCAACTTTTGATGATTTGTATCAAACAGTTATTACAGAATTTGAAAAAGAGAATTTGCCAAGCCGAAAGGCGAATTTAGAGCGTATCAAAACTTATGTTGCAAAATTTGCGACTGGTGGAAGATATTCCGTACTTTGGAATGGCCCGTCCACATTAACATCTGAAGAGAAACTTGTGGTGTTCAATTTTCAATCTTTACTAGGCTCTCAAAACAATGTTGTGTCTAACGCCCAAATGCTTGTTATTATGCGTTTTTTAGACCAGCAAATAATCAATATTCGTGAACTTAATCGTGATGGCAAAAATAATATTCACCCTTTTGTTGCGATTGATGAGGGATATAACTTTATTGACCAAGACAACCCAGTGGCACTCGACTTTGTATATTTGTGGTATAAAAGAATTAGAAAGTATAATGGTGCAATAATGTTTTTAACACAAAATTTGAGCGATATATTGGGTAATCCTACTATTGTACAAAAAACTACTGCAATTATAAACAACACGCAATATTCATTTATTTTTGCATTAGCTCCTGCGGATTTGCAAATATTAATCGATTTGTATAAATCTGCAGGCAATATAAATGAAACGGAGCAAAATCAAATAGCAAATGCCGGGAACGGCGAATGTTTTCTCATTTCATCGGCGAATGAGAGAACGAACTTTAGAGTTGTTGCATCAGACTTAGTGTATACACTTTTTGAAAAACCTAATGCAAACGAACTCATTAAATCGGGAAACTTGTGTTCCCCACAACATAATTAAAAATTAATTCAAAGGAGAATAAAAAATATGATAAAAGCAACAATTATTGGTAATTTAGTAAGCAATCCAGAGTTAAAGGAAATCAAAGACAAAAAAGTGTGTATAATCACCATTGCATCAAACAGATATGGAAAAGACACACCAGATGTATTGCGTGTGGAAATTTGGGGTAAGACTGCGGAGAATTGTAATACATACTTAAAAAAAGGGTCAAGTGTTGCAGCATCCGGAGATTTGTCAATTGATTTGTACAAGAAAAATGAAGATACACATGTGTCTGTTAAACTAGTAAATGCTGAAGTAGAGTTTATGGATAGAAAAACAACACAAAAAGGTGGTGAAGAAGAATGAAAACCATAGTTGTATTCAATCAAAAGGGCGGTGTCGGTAAAACATCAACCGTTATTAATATGATGTCAGAACTATCCTTAAGGCATAAAAAAGTTTTAGCAATCGATTTAGATGCACAATGCAATTTAACATCATTTTGTGGCTTTAAGTATAGTAAGTATAGTGTAGTTGATTGGTTGTTATCAGATAAGTTAAAATTAGATTTTGTAGTTTGTAATACAAAATATGGTGATTTAATACCTGCAGATGAAAGATTGCACATGGAAATGTTGAAGTTTGCCTCAATGCCTGCATTTGTTATTAGAATTAAAAATTTGCTTGTCAATTTAAAAGAGTATGACTATGTTGTTATCGATTGTCCACCAACTGTCAATCAATTAACAGCTGCAGCTTTAGTTGCTGCTGACTATGTGCTTATTCCAACTGAAACAGAATTTTTCAGTGCAGCTGGTATTGAAATGATAGCACAAACAATTGAACAAATTAAACCACTAAATCCTGCACTGAAAGTTTTGGGAGTTTTGATTGTTAAATATCAAGCAAATAGAACATTGACACGTGCTATTGAACAAAAGTTAAATGCAACGATTAAAAAGTATTTAGATTGCGATTTGTTAAAGACTAAAATACGATTTACAGTAGATGTTCCTGCAGCTCAAGCAAGCGGATTGTCAGTTAAAGATTACAAAACGAAATCAAATTCTGCAGTAGATTATGCAGAATTTGTGGAGGAAATATGGCAAATAATCAAGTAAAAAATTATTCATTAATAGACGGGCTTTTTAGTAATCCTCATCAAAAACAAGTTGGACAAGTCGAGCAAGTCCAAAAGAGAACATTTAAAATTTCCAATGAATATTGGGATGACTTTTTGATTTTGGTTGCAGCTCAAAAAACAACACAAGCAGAATTAATAAACACTTTAATAAAAAAAGCAGTGCAAGAAAATAGCGAAAAGATTGCTAATTATAAAAAAATTATTAGTAAATGTTAGAAAATCTAATGACTTGTCGGACTTGTCCGACAAGTCGGTAGATTATTCTTGACTTTGCATAAATATCTTGATATAATTAAAATACAAAAAATATGAGGTAAATTTATGAAAAAGAAATTTATAATTTTAATTAGTATTCTTGTGTTATCAATTATTTGTGCGACAACTTTAGTTGCATGTGGCAACAAATATGAGAAGGACCCAATTATCGGTAATTATTTAACGGAAGATGGTAAATATTTTGTGCAAATAGTGCATTGTAAACCAGAAGATGAAGGTTGTGACTGTGAGGATATTAATCATTTTAAGTTGACAAATACTTACTATACATCTGATGGTAGTGGAATATATACAAAAACATTGTTTTTGAAATATAATAAAGATACAAAAGAATATGATTTTTTGTCGCATAAAAATACTGAAACGTTTTGGATTGCTGGAGTAATGTGTGAACAATATGATGGCAAAATCGTTATCAATAATGATGGCATAATGTTGAGTTCAGATACTAAATTTAATTCTGATATCACGGAATATATTAATGTGAAATTACATCCAACAACAATGAATACGATTGATGAATGGAAAGCAAGCATACAAAAATAAAATCAAACAGCGTATAAGGAATTGTCTTATACGCTGTTTTAGTAATAGAGGTAAATTAATGGAATTAAAATTTCAAATAGAAAATTTAGTAAAGGAAGTTGTGGAAAATGTGCTTTGTAGTATTTTTACAAACTTAAAAAACTACGATTTTTCACAAATCATTTCAAAAACACAAGAACAAACAAATAAATTGGGAGTAAATCTTGTTAAACTGGCTTGTAAAGAAATTGAAAGGGGTTTTGATGAACAAAGAGACAAACATAGGGTTGTCGTAAAAAATAAAGGCAAAACTCGCAGTATTTTGAGTGAACTGGGAGAAATAAAATTGCAACGCACATTGTACTTTGATAAAAATTTGTCAAAGTGCTTTTTTGCAGTCGATGAATTACTACATTTAGAAAAATATAGCAGAATTGATAAAAACTTGCAATCTAAATTGGTAAATGCAGCTACATTGACTAGCTTTGGAAAGGCAAGTGAATTAATAGACAGAAAGGTTACACGGCAAACAGTACATAATTTAGTGAAAAAAGTCAATGTTAAAGAGTTAGAAGTTCCGCCATCGCAAAAAACAAAGCAAATTGAAGATTTATATATTGAAGCTGATGAGGACCATATTCATCTAAATAATTCAAAAAGTGCAGAGGTTAAATTGATATATGTTCATGAAGGAACTCGCAAAGTTTGCTCTGGTAGAACAGAGTTAATAAACCCAAAATACTTTGTAACTACAAGCGATGATGTAGATAAGTTTTGGTCTGATGTTGCATATTATATTCAAACTAACTATGCAACAAGAAATACAACTATTCATCTATCTGGCGATGGTGCTGCCTGGATTAAATATGGAATAGGGGTATTCCCAGGGTGCAGATATCATTTAGATAAATTTCATATACATAAAAGTATTACGAATGCATGCTATGGTAATAAGAAGTGGCAGGCAAAAATTATAAGCGCATTAAAAGAAAAAGATTTTAGTAAAGCAGCATTTTTGTATAAAGAACATTACAAAACCCACGAGAAAAAATCTGAAAGAAAGAATATAGTCAATAGTTGGCTATATTTGCAAAACAATTTAAAATCAATTGATTTGTCAAAGCAATATTCTTGTGCAGCAGAAGGACATGTATCTCATGTGCTATCTGCTCGAATGTCATCACGGCCAATGGGGTGGAGCCTGCATGGTGCAGAGCGGATTGCGAAACTGCGAGCATACCATTTTAATGGTGGCGATTTTAGTAAAATATTTGATAAAAGTGCAGATTTTTCAATGGATGAATGTTTTTCTACTAATTACAACTATATGCAAACAATGTCTAGTAGTTACTATAAGCCTGCAAAAGTCGTTGGTATTGATGGCTTATCTGATAGAATAGCTAAAATATTAAGGTCCACTACAGCATTAAAATCTCATTTTTAACACAAAAGAAAAAAAATCAAAAAAATATGCTGAAAACTCTTGACACTATCATGTTTACATGCCGTATTGACCATAAAAAATTTATATGATATAATTAATAAAAAGATTAGAGGGATAATCAATGAAAAATAAAATTTTTATTTGCTTATCTATTTTAAGCATTGTAATATTAAGTTGCTGCATTTTGGTGGGCTGTAGCAAAAATATTTCTACGGAATACGATATCGTAAAAACAACTAAGATGCAAAATTTTGAATTGTTAAATCAATCGGCTGTACATAATCAAGTGGTGTTCATCGGAGATTCTATAATAGAATTGTACCCAACATACGAATTATTTGCCGATAAAGATAAAATAGTCTATAACCGTGGCATTAGTGGAGATACATCGGATAAAATGTTGGAAAGACTTAATGTAAATTGTTTGAATATTTTACCCGAAACAGTATATATATTGGTCGGAACAAATGATATTGCAAAAAAAATAGACCATAACACAATCATAAGTAATATTACAAAGTCAATAAATAAATGTGTGGAAAGCGGCGTGAAAAAAGTTATCGTTAGTGGTCTATATCCTGTAAATAAAGCGATTGATGCTGGTATGGTCGGCAGTAGAACTAATAAAGAGATACAGAAATTAAACGGAAAAATAAAAGTTGCTGTGGAAAATAATAATGCGATTTTTAGTGATTTGACAAGTGTTTTGGCAGATAAAGAGGGTAATTTTAATAAGGAATATACGTATGATGGTTTACACCCAAATGCCAAAGGCTATGAGCAAATTACAAAAGCAATTATACCGATGATTTTTTCATAATAAGTTTTTTATTTTTTGGCTAGTATAATATTTATAGGATATTTTAAATAACAATTATTAATTTATAATTTGAAATTAAAAAAGCAGTCGGAAAGTCCAACTGCTTTTTTAATGTTTAGTTTTTCTTATCGCTTTTAAACTCTATTTGTTTTGGCTCATTACTTTTTATTAGTACATCAAGTTTGTTGTAAGGTATTTCAATATTGTTTTCCTTTAACTTATTAAATACACTTTCAGTCAAAGCAAAAAAGCAATCCCAATAGTTTTCGGTAGCAGTCCATACTTTTACGGAGAAATCTATTGAACTAGAGTTCATTTTTGCAAGGTTTACACTGTTTGCTTGGTCTTGTAATACCAAATCTTGCTCTTTTATAGTATCAAGCAATACTTGTTTTACTTTGTTCATATCGCTGTCATAGCTTACCGAAACATCCAAAGCAATACGACGCATTTCCAAACTTGTATAATCGATAATAGGGTTGTTGATAGTCACATTGTGTGGCATTGTGATAATCTCGTTGTTGCTTGTACGCAATTTTGTATTAAAAATACTAATGTCCACAACAGTACCCGAAACTCCGTTGATTTCCACAAAATCGTCGATTTTAAATGGCTTGTTTGCAAGAAGGATAATACCGTTTGCCAAGTTTGATACGCTCGATTGAACTGCAAGTGTAACTCCTAAAGTAAGTGCAGTGATAATTGCAACAAGACTTGTAATAGGAACTCCTATAATTGCAAGTAACGTCAAAATGTAAAGCATCCAAAGTACAAATTTTACTACAGTAATCATAAATTTATATACTGTTTGGTCGATTTTGGTTTTGGTACCCAATTTTCTAAGCATTTTGATAAAAACTTTTATAAGAATCGCACCGATAATAGCTACAATAATAAACAATACGATTTTGCCTAAACCTGAGGTAAAGAACTTTGTCATAGTTTCCATAAAACTATTGAAACCTGCAACAAAATTATTCCAACCTTCAGCAGCCAGAATTGATAACATAAATATACCGCCTTTTTATTTATTATAATTATTCTATCACAAAAAGCTATATTTTACAATAGAATTTTTAAAATACTTTTAACAGCTTATAAAAATTTTATGTATTATTTTGTTGTAAAATATTAAAAAATTATGCTTGTTTTTGCAAAATTGATATTGACAAATAATAGTATAAAATATATAATATATATAGGTTTAATAATAATACAAAAATTTTTTAAAATAGCCCTGAAAATCAGTGCTAAATAAATAATTTTGTATTTAAAATAATTTTTGGGGGCTTTTATGAAAAATAATTTTGTTATTACTTTGGCAAGACAATATGGTTGCGGAGGTAGAACTGTCGGAAAATTGGTTGCAGAAAAATTGGGTATTGCCTATTACGATACAGATTTAATCAAATTAGCTGCGGAAAAAAACGGTGTTAATCCCGAATTTTACAAGGAATTTGATGAAAAAGCTACAAGTAAATTTGCAAGTATGTTCGGTTATTCCACAAGCGTGGGTAGTTTTTACAGTGCAACATATACCGATATGGTCATTAATGACAAAGTTTATTTCGCTCAAAGCGAAATTATTAAGGAAGTTGCCGAAAAACCTTGTGTCATTGTAGGTAGGTGCGCAGACCATGTTTTGGAGGGTAAGGACAATTTGGTAAAAATTTTCTTACATGCGGATATGGATGCAAGACGTGACAGGATAGTCAATAAATACGGGATTAAAGATGTTAAAAATATCGATAAGTACATAATGAAAGCGGATAAACATAGGGCTCAATATTACAACAGTTACACGGATAAGGAATGGGGAGATATCAAAAATTACGATATCACTATAAATACGTCAAAACTTTCACTTGAAAAAGTGGCAGATATAATTATAAATTATTTGGAACATTTGGAGGATTAAATTGATGGACAGACAGCAAAAGGCTTATGAGTGCTTTAAGGAAGGATATAATTGCGCTCAAGCAGTGATTATGGCATTTTCTGATGTTTTGCCTATTGACGAGCAGTTGCTTTTAAAAATAAGCAGTGCATTCGGTGGCGGCTTTGCAAGGACAAGAAATTTGTGCGGTGCAGTTGCAGGTATAGGTATGGTACTTGGCGTACTAAAAGATTCATTGGGTAATGTTGCGGAGGATAAAAAAGATATTTATGAAAAAGTACGTAGCTTGACTGATAAGTTTGAAGAAATGAATAGCAGTTTGCTTTGCGGGGAACTTTTGAAAAATATGAAAAACATTACAAAAGATTATGTGCCATCCGAACGTACTGCGGAATATTATGCCGCTCGCCCTTGCGTTAAATTTATTTTGGATGCAACTAAGCTTACGGAAGATTATTTGATAGAGCAAGGCATTATCAAAGAGTAATTACATATTTTATCGGTATCATTAGTTTGATACCGATTTTTTGTATGTTTTTGCAACTTTGCCATATTAATTACATACAATGTTTAAAGGGTATTGTAATAGAAATAAATAATTTTTTGTATTATAGTTTTTTTATTGTAAAAAATAAAAAATTTCCTTTAAATTGCTTGACAAATATGTCTTGTATAAGTATAATGTAGACAGAGTTATAAGAAAACTCTTTTTTAACGGCTTTTAGTTCGCCTTGGCGAACTAGTAGAGATAAATGTATCCAAGCAATTAAAAAGAGTAAAATTTAGGAGGATATATATGCCGATAGTTTTAGCACCTTTAGATACTGAACTTATGGTATTAAAAATTGTAGCAAATCAAGATATAAAAAGGCATCTTGAAGATTTGGGAATTATTGTTGGCTCAAAAATCAAGCTTATCAGCAACAGCGGTGGTAATGTGATTTGTGAGATTAAGGAAGGCAGAATCGCTTTGGATACTGAGACAGCAAGAAAGATATTTGTGGCATAAGGAGTATGGTATGCAAAAGAAATTGAGTGAATTTAAAATAGGAGAGAGGGGAACTATTGTAAAAGTTGTCGGCGAGGGCAAGGTCAGACGCAGACTTTTTGATATGGGGGTAACCCCTGGGGCAGAAGTGTTAATGAGAAAAAAAGCACCTCTTGGCGACCCTTTGGAAATAAATATACGCAGTTATGAGCTAACATTGAGAAAAGTTGAGGCATCCTGCGTTACTTTGGAGGTTATCGATGAAAAGCGTTGATAAAAACGAGCTAATGATTATAGCAAGACCTAAAAAATTTGCGTTAGTAGGTAACCCTAATTGCGGTAAAACAACTTTGTTCAATAATTTAACAGGCAGTACCGCACATACAGGTAATTGGCCGGGTGTTACTGTTGATAGGAGAGAGGGGGAATATAAAAAATGTCCCGAAACCGTTACAATAGTGGATTTGCCGGGCATATACTCATTATCGCCTTATACGCCGGAAGAAGTTGTGTCAAGAAATTTTATTTTGGATGAAAAACCCGATTGTATAATTAATATTATCGATGCTACCAATTTGGAGCGTAATTTATACTTGACAACGCAGATTATGGAAATCGATGTGCCTGTTATAATCGCGCTTAATATGATTGACGAAGTAAAAAAGAGCGGCGATACAATAGATGCTGCAGTACTTGAGAAAAAAATCGGCGTTCCTGTGGTTGCGATTTCCGCTTTGAAAGGGGAAGGTACAACCGAGCTTATGGACAGAGCTTATGAGATTGCAGGCCAAAAAAGGGATGGATTTACAGTACTTGAACAGTCTAAATTGAGTCATTTGATTAATGATGTGGCGATTGCTTTAAAAGGACAAGATATCGAAAATCCACTTTTCCACGCCGTAAAACTTGTGGAGAGTGATGAGCTTGAAGTTGCGGCACATAAACCATTGCTTGGCATGATTGACAATTTTAAATCCACCTTTCAAGACGATATTTTCGGTGTGGATTTTGAGGCACTTATTGCGGACGGAAGATATAAATACATATCCAAAAATTATTCCACTGCTCTAACAAGAAATAGCAAAACGGATAAATCTAAACTTACAAAATCGGATAAAATAGACAGAGTTTTAACACATAAAATTTGGGGTATACCAATGTTTTTGCTTATTTTATTTGCAATTTTCCATTTGGTATTTAGCGAAAACTTTTTGTTTATAGGTGCGGCATTAGGTAAGGATTGGGTAAGTCTACCGGGTACTGCTTTTGAGGGTGTTTTCGGTGCGGGAGGCATTAATTCCCCAGGTGCGATACTGCAAGGGCTTATGGAAGTTTTGATGACATGGATTACGGATGGTGTTGCAGGCCTGCTTGTAAACAGTCCAGCGTGGGTAACAGGGCTTTTGTGTGACGGTATTTTGGGCGGACTTTCGTCAGTATTGTCTTTTATACCTCAAATATTATTGCTTTTAATGTTATTCTCGATTTTGGAAGATACGGGATATATGGCAAGGGTAGCGTTTATTCTTGATAGGATATTAAGAAGATTCGGTTTATCAGGCAGAGCGTTTATGCCTATGATTATGGGCTTTGGTTGTTCAGTTCCCGCAATGATTAATACAAGGACGCTTGCAGACGAAAACGAAAGAGTAGCTACCGTAAGAGTTATACCATTTTTCAGTTGTGGTGCAAAATTGCCTATTCTTACTGCTATTTCTGGTGGTATAGTCATGAGTTTTGGCATTGGTAATGCGGATATTATCACATATTCTATGTATGTTGTAGGTATTGTCACAGCGATTTTGACTGTAATTTTAATGAAAACAACTACAATGAAAGGGGATGCAGCTCCGTTTATAATGGAGTTGCCAAACTATAGATTACCTCAATTTAAAAGCTTGATGCTTTTAATGTGGGATAAGGCAAAGCATTTTATTCAAAAAGCATTTACTATAATTTTGGCATCAACAATAATTATTTGGTTTGTGTCACACTTTAGCTTTGATTGGAAATTTTTGGAAGATAGTCAAATGAACAATAGCATTTTGGCAGGCTTTGGTAAATTAATCCAACCATTATTTACACCTCTTGGCTTTGGTTCGCAACTTAATGAATGGGGTTGGGTATTTATCGTATCCGCAATTACAGGTCTTATCGCAAAGGAAAATGTAGTAGCAACATTTGGTACGCTTGCGGCATGTATAGGTGCAAATGTAGTAGGTGGAGGAGTAGAAGGAGTTGCTGAAACAGCACTTATGATTCAAGCATCGGGCATTACAATACCAGCTTTAATAGCATTTATTGCGTTTAATATGACTACAATACCTTGTATGGCGGCAGTTGCAACAGCAAAAGCGGAAATGCCTAATAAAAAGAAATTTAAATGGACTTTGGTATTTTGGATATGCACATCGTACATAGTAGGCACAATCATTTATTTGGTAGGTAGCTGGTGGTGGACAATATTTATCGTGTTAGCAGTTATGGCGTTGGTTGTAGCAGGAATAATCATTTACAATACCAAGGCTAAAATATTTAAATTTAAAAATAAAAAGTCCAAAAAATAAAATTTATATAAGGAAATAAAAAATGCAAGCAATAGAAATAGTCGTAATAATTTGTAGCATTTTGTTTGTAATAGGCGTTGCTGTATGGGCATTTATACGTAAAAAACAAGGTAAAAGTACTTGCGGTTGCGGAGAATGTAACGGTAATTGCGAAAAATGCAAGCAAGCTATAAAACAGGCAAGAGAACAAATAAAAAAAGATAACGAAAAGCAATTATAAATTTAGCCTTATAGTTTGATAGTCAGTAGTTTTTTGACTGAAAATAATTAATTAAAAATAGCATATTCACATTGTTGGATATGCTTTTTTTACAAAACATGCCTATTTGATAATTATTTATTATAAAGAAATGATATACCAAATTATACAGAATATTTTTTTGCAGTTTCGATTAGAAAAAAATATTACTAATATTCCATTTAGCTTGACTATTTAAACTCTTTGTATTATAATTTGTCTAACAGGGTTAGATAAATGGTGGGATATGGAAAATTTAAATGAAAAGGTAAAAGAGTTTGTAAATATTTTTTCGACAAAATGCAGCCAAGAAATTTTGAAACTTATGGAAACTGCGTACAAAGGCAAACTAATGATTTTAAAAGTTTTGGCTTGCGATAACAAGGAGTACACTGCCGGCGATTTGGCAAAGGTTTTAAATGTTTCCACTGCAAGGATTGCAACTGCCATAAATAGTTTGGAGAGCAAAGGGTATGTGTTAAGAAATCGTCCCGCTCATGACGGAAGAAAGGTCATTATCGCAATAACCGAGGCAGGGATACAAGCTTTGCAAAAGTACAGTAGTGCAGTAAATGTGACAATACAAGATTTGTTTGGCAGATTGACGGATGAAGAATTGAAAACTTTTATCATACTTTGCAAAAAATTATTTGGACAAACATAAAGTTTATAACTTGATAGATTTAATTTGAAATTACTTAAGGAGCAACTATGTTAGAGTTAAAAGGAATTACAAAAGATTATTTGGTAGGCGATAACAAAGTGCAAGCGCTTAAAGGTATTGACATAACTTTTCGTAAAAGTGAGTTTGTGTCTATATTAGGACCAAGCGGTTGCGGCAAAACTACGCTACTTAATATTGTCGGCGGACTTGATAAATATACTGACGGCGAGCTTTTCATAGACGGAATAAGTACTAAAAACTATTCCGACAGAGATTGGGATACATACCGTAATCAAAAGATAGGTTTTGTTTTTCAGTCATATAATTTGATACCTCATCAAAGCATTTCCGAAAACGTGGAACTTGCACTTGCTATATCTGGTATTGATAAAGCAGAAAGGGTAAGAAGAGCTCAT
>CARFEX010000003.1 GCA_948971535.1 uncultured Eubacteriales bacterium
TAATTTTAATTTTAATTTTTTTAGTTATCAAATATAAATTTAAACGTTACTTTTTTTGGTTTGAAACGTTACTTGTTTGGTTTGAATTTTTTGTATTATAAAAAAACAATGCCATTTCTAGCATTGTTTTTATCTTATTCACCTACAGCGATATCTGTATCATCTTCATCTTTAACTGAAACAGGCATAACTGAACGATATTTTTTAAGTCCTGTACCTGCTGGGATAAGTTTTCCGATAATAACGTTTTCTTTAAGTCCGAGAAGATTATCAATTTTACCTTTTACTGACGCATCAGTAAGAGTTCTTGATGTTTCTTGGAATGATGCTGCTGATAGGAATGATTCTGTTGAAAGAGATGCTTTTGTAATACCTAGAAGGATACGTTTAACTGTTGCAGGCACTCCACCTTCTTGAAGTATTTTTTCATTCTCTTCATCACAACGATAAACATCAATTACTTCACCTGGGAGAAGGTTTGTATCTCCTGCAGATTCAACTTTAACTTTCTTAAGCATTTGACGTACAATAATTTCTACGTGTTTGTCATTAACTGTAACCTCTTGACCACGGTATGTTGAAATAACTTGGTTAAGAAGATACTCTTGTACACCTTTTACACCTCTCATTCTGAGAAGGTCTGATGGATTGATAGCACCAACTGTAAGTTGTGAACCTGGCTCAACCACATCACCATTCTTAACATTAAGAACAGCTGGTTTCTTTGCTTCATATTCTACTTCACCATCTTTTGTATTGACAGTAATGTAGTAATATTTATTATCTTGTTTAATAGAAACTTTACCTGTAACTTCTGAAAGAATTGATTCACCTTTTGGCTTTCTAGCTTCAAAGATTTCTTCTACACGAGGTAGACCTTGGGTAATATCAAGCGCTGAGGCAACACCACCTGAGTGGAAAGTTCTCATTGTAAGCTGTGTACCTGGTTCACCAATTGACTGTGCAGCAACTGTACCAACAGCTTCGCCGATAGTAACAATATTCTTTCCTGATAGGTCACGTCCATAGCATTTTGAACATACACCATGCTTGCAACGGCAAGTAAGAACTGAACGAATTTGAACTTTCTTAATTCCAGCTTCTGTAATAGCAGTTGCTTGTTCAAATGAAATCATTGTATTTGCAGGTACGATAACTTCGTTAGTTTTAGGATTAACAATATCTTCAACAGCCACTCTACCGTAAATTCTATCAGCAAGTGTTTCTTGAACAACACCATCTTCAACGAGGTCACTCACCCACATACCTTTAACTTTTTCACCTGCATCAGCAAAGCAGTCATCAGTTGTAACAACTACATCTTGAGAAATATCTACAAGACGGCGTGTTAAGTAACCAGAGTCAGCTGTCTTAAGAGCTGTATCTGTAAGACCTTTACGAATACCACGTGCTGAAAGGAAGTATTCAATAGGGCTAAGTCCTTTACGGAAACTTGCTTTTACTGGAATATCGATTTTTTCACCAGATGCTGTAGTTTTAATTCCGACCATACCGCAGGTTGAGTTCAACTGACCTTTAGAACCACGGGCACCTGAAACTGCCATGATTTTAAATGGGTTAAAATCGTCAAGACTATTGAAAAGAATTGTTTCAACTTGTTTTTTAGCATCTTCCCAAATGTCAATGTTATTTTTTAACTTTTCGTCAAGAGTAATAAGACCTCTACGAAGTAGTTTTTCATTTTCTAGAGCTTTGTTTTCTGCTTCTTTTACGATAGCTTCCTTTCCTTCTGGCTCTTGAATATCGAATACGTTTACTGTTAATGCACCAAGAGTTGAATATTTATATCCACACTCTTTAATTTTATCTACAAGTTTGGCACATTCTGTAATACCAAATTTATCATAAGCTTTCGCCAAGATATTTTTAAGGTCTTTCTTTACAATATTTTGATTTAGTTCTAGCTCACAAATATTCTCTTCTTTGCTTCTATCTACAAAACCAAGTTCTTGTGGTATATATTGATTAAATAATATTCTACCAACAGAAGTTTCGATACGTTTTGAATAAACTTTACCATTTACCTCTTTAGTTATACGAACTTGTATTTTTGCTCTTAAATCAAGATTTTGTGTTTGATATGCTATAATAGCTTCTTCAGCAGAAGAATAAACACTACCTTCACCTTTGCATCCTGGCTTAATCATTGTCATGTAAGCACATCCCAAGATTATATCTTGTCCTGGTGTTACGATTGGTTCACCAGATGAAAGTTTTAAAAGGTTGTTTGATGCAAGCATAAGATTTCTTGCTTCTGTTCTTGCGTCTATTGAAAGAGGAACGTGAACAGACATTTGGTCACCATCAAAGTCCGCATTGAAAGCTTCGCAGGCAGCTGGGTGGAGTTTGATAGCTCTTCCCTCAACAAGAACTGGCTCGAAGGCTTGAACTGAAAGTCTATGAAGTGTTGGAGCACGGTTAAGGAATACTGGATGGTCTTTGATAACCTCGGCAAGTATATCCCATACCACAGGTTTTTCTTTATCAATCATGCGTTTTGCTGATTTGATATTGTGTGATTTGTTAAGTTCTACAAGGCGATTTATTATAAATGGCTTGAAAAGTTCAAGAGCCATTTCTTTTGGAAGACCGCATTGATACATTTTTAGTTCTGGCCCAATAACAATAACTGAACGGCCTGAATAATCAACACGTTTACCAAGGAGGTTCAATCTGAAACGTCCTTGTTTACCACCAAGCATTGCTGTTAATGATTTCAAATCACGTTGTTTTGATGACTGAACTGCTTTACCACGTTTTCCATTATCGATAAGGTTGTCAACAGACTCTTGGAGCATACGTTTTTCATTTCTGATAATTACGTCTGGTGCCCCAAGTTCGATAAGTTTTTTAAGACGATTATTTCTATTTATAACACGTCTATAAAGGTCATTTAGGTCACTTGTTGCATATCTACCACCATCAAGTGGAACCATTGGACGAAGTTCTGGTGGAAGAACAGGAAGAACATCAAGAACCATCCATGTTGGATTGTTTCCACTCTTTATGAAAGACTCAACAACGTCAAGTTTTTTCATAGCCTTAATTTTTCTCTGTCCTTTGAGACCAGGAAGTGTTTCTTTAAGCTGTTTTGACTCTTTTGCAAGGTCAACTTCATCTAGAAGACGCTTAATAGCCTCGGCGCCCATGCCAACTTCAAATGCATTTTCGCCATATTTTTCACATGCATCACGATAATCTTTATCTGTGATAACCTGTTTGTATACAAAGTCAGTTTGTTTTGGGTCAAGAACAACATAGCATACATAATATACTACTTGTTCAAGAGATTTTGGAGTCATTTCAAGGAGTGTTCCTATCTTTGAAGGAACGTTTCTGAAATACCAAATATGAGTACAAGGTGCTGCAAGTTCGATGTGTCCCATTCTTTCACGGCGCACTTTTGCTCTTGTTACTTCAACTCCACACTTATCGCACACTACTCCCTTATAACGCACTCTTTTATACTTTCCGCAATGACATTCCCAGTCCTTTCTAGGTCCAAAAATCTTTTCGCAGAACAAGCCGTCTTTTTCTGGTTTTTGTGTACGATAGTTGATTGTTTCTGGCTTTGTAACCTCACCATAAGACCATTCTCTAATCTTTTCAGGTGAAGCGATTCCAATTCTTATAGAATCAAAGTTGTTAAGTTCAAACATAACTATTCCCCTTTTTCCTTTTCTTTATTACTCGTCAAAATCTCCAAAATCATCAAAAATGTCCAAATTTGATAGGTCATTTTTTGTACTTTCTTCAAATACTTCTTGAAGTTCGTCTTTTGTTTCTTCTTCAGCTTGTTTTTCACCAAGCATATCATCGAAGTCTAGGATTTCTTTAAGTTCATTTTCTGTATCACTTGCGATTGTAACTTGGTCTTGTTCGTCTTGACTAAGTTCTGAAAGTGAAATTTCTTTATTACCCTCTGTGAGAATCTTGATATCAAGTCCGAGTGCTTGTAGTTCTTTTACAAGTACCTTGAATGACTCTGGAATACCAGGTTCTGCAATAGGCAATCCTTTAATAATAGATTCATAAGTTTTAAGACGTCCATTAAGGTCATCTGACTTAACTGTGAGCATCTCTTGCAAGATGTGTGAAGCACCATATGCTTCGAGAGCCCAAACTTCCATTTCACCAAATCTTTGTCCACCAAAGAGTGATTTTCCTCCGAGTGGTTGTTGTGTGATAAGTGCGTATGGTCCAATTGAACGAGCATGGATTTTTGAGTCAACCATGTGTTCTAGTTTGAGCATATATTTCATACCGATTGTGGTAAGGTTATCAAATGGCTCGCCTGTTCTACCATCGTAGAGTTGTACTTTTCCGTCTGGACGGAAGTTGTTTTCAACAAGGAGTTCTTTAATTTGTTCTGCTGTTGCACCATCGAATGCTGGAGTTGCAACTTTCCAGCCAAGTGCGTTGGCTACAAGGCCAAGGTGAACTTCCATAACCTGTCCGATATTAAGACGTGATGGAATACCAAGTGGGCTGAGCACAATATCTAGTGGTTGTCCATTTGCAAGGAATGGCATATCTGCTTCTGGAAGCACAATTGAAACAACACCTTTATTACCGTGGCGTCCTGCCATTTTATCTCCGACAGAAAGTTTACGTTTTTGAGCAACAGTAACCTTAACCATCATTGTTACACCTGGTTCAAGGTCATCTTTGTTCTTCTTAGAGAATACTTGAACGTCTACAACTACACCGCCCTTTCCATGTTGAACACGGAGTGATGTATCACGAACTTCTCTTGCTTTATCTCCAAAAATTGCTCTTAAAAGTCTTTCTTCTGGAGTGAGTTCTGTTTCTCCCTTTGGAGTAACTTTTCCTACCAAGATGTCGTTTGCATGAACTTCTGCACCAATTCTAATAATACCATTTTCATCAAGGTCTTTAAGTGCTTCTTCTCCAAGGTTTGGAATATCTCGTGTGATTTGTTCATCACCAAGTTTTGTTGTTCTACATTTGATTTCTTGGTCGTAGAGTGTGATTGAAGTATACACGTCTTCTTTAACAAGTCTTTCATTGATAAGGATAGCATCTTCGTAGTTTTGTCCTTCCCAGTTCATATAACCGATAAGAACATTTTTACCAACGGCAAGCTCACCATTGTCAGTTGAGTAACCATCTGTGATTACATCACCTTGCTTAACTTTTTCGCCTTTTACTACACATGGACGTTGATTGAAACAAACATCGTCATTTGCTTTTGCGAATTTTGTTAGGTTATAAATATCTTCCTGTCCGTTTTCTGCAAGAATACGAATTTCATCAGCTGAAACATAGGTTACTGTACCACTATTTTTTGCAAGGTGAACACAACCTGAATCTTTTGCAGCTTTTGCTTCCATACCAGTACCAACAATTGGCGCTTCTGGGCGGAGAACTGGAACTGCCTGACGTTGCATGTTCGCAGCCATAAGAGAACGGTTTGTTTCGTCACCATTTACAAAAGGAACAAGGCTTGTTGAAACTGAGATAAGCTGTCTTGGAGAAACATCCATATAGTCTACTTGACTAGCTGGAACTTCAATAATAGTTGCTCCATGACGGCATAGCACACGTTTATTAATAAAGTGGCCTTCTTCATCAAGTGGCTCGATTGCTTGTGCGATAAAGCTATCGTTTTCAACATCTGCCATTTTATATTCAACTTGTTTTGTTACAACACCCTTTTCTTTATCTACCACTCTATAAGGTGTTTCAAGGAAACCGTAATCGTTAACTTTAACATAACCTGCTAAGGTATTGATAAGACCGATTGATTGACCTTCTGGAGTTTCAATAGGGCAAATTCTACCATAATGAGTAAAGTGAATATCACGGATTTCTGGGTCTGCTCTTTCCTTTTTAATACCGCCAGGTCCAATCGCTGAAATACGGCGTTTTTGTGTAATTCCTGAAAGTGGATTTTTTTGATCCATAATTTGTGATAACTGGCTTTGTGCAAAGAAATCACGAAGAGCTTTATTCACTGCTTTAGGGTTCATAATTTGAGAAGGGGTAACCTCTACAAATTCACGACCTTGAAGAGTTTCTTTTACGTTTACAGAAAGTTTTGTCACACCAGAACGGAAAGCATTGCATGCAAGTTCCCCAACTGTTGCAACTCTCTTATTTGAAAGGTGTTCAATTTTGTCAAGAGAACCTATATCTTCAAGTACATCAAGATAACAACTGATTGTAGCAAGGATATCATCCATAGTAAGAGTTGTAATAACAAGCTCTTTTGCATTTGCTTTGATAGCTTCAATTCTCTTTTCTTTTGTCTTGTTTTCTTTAAGGATTTGTTCAAGAACTGGATAATAAACATCTTCGTAAATTCCAAGTTCTTCTGCGTTGCATGGAAAAACTTCTGATAGATTTACTCTATAATTTCCTCTAATAAGATGTTTTTTATCAGCGAGTTGAACCCAAACTTCATTAACACCAGCATTTTGAACAGCTTTTGCTGAAGTTTTAGTAAACTCTTCTCCTGCTTTAACGATAAGTTCGCCATCTACAATAATGTCTTCTGCAGACACAAGTCCTGGAAGTCTTTCTTGAAGTTCAAGTTTCTTGTTAAATTTATATCTACCAACTCTTGAAAGGTTATAATAAGCATCAGTAAAGAATGAAACATTAAGGAAACTTCTTGTAGTTTCTGCTGATGCAACATCTGCTGGACGAGTTTTTCTTGAAAATTCAAGAAGAGCCTCTTCCTGAGTTGTTTGAGTTTCTCTATCTAGAACATTTTTGATGTATCTATTGTTTCCAAAAAGTTTTAAGATTTCTTCATTTGTGAAACCAAAACATTTAAGGAAAAGTCCAAGAGTTATCTTGCTCTTTCTTTCAAGAACAATTTTGAGAATTTCATTTGCACCCTGTTCTATTTCAATCCAAGTTCCATGAACTGGTATCATTTGTGCACGAAGAGTTGCGTTGTTATCCTTTTCACGAGAAAGGTAAACACTTGGTGCACGAACAATTTGGTTGATTACAACTCTTTCAATACCATTGTAAATAAATGAACCTTGTTCTGTCATCATAGGCACATCACCCATGAATACCTCTTGTTCTACTGCTTGTCCTGTTTCCTCAACGACAAAGCGAGCCTTAACCTTTAATGGAGAAGAATATGTTGCACCACGGCGTTTGCATTCTTTAATAGAATATTTTGGTTCAGCAAAAGGCAAAATTTCTGTTATATAGAGTTTTGCTTTTCCACTATAGTCTTGCAATGGGAAAAATTCATCAAGTACAGTCTTGATGCCGTTTTCCAAAAAGTTTTTGTATGAATTTTTTTGAATTTCCAGTAAGCCTGGCATTTCAGCAAATTCTTCACATCTTGCAAATGAATATCTTTCAGCCTTGCCGTTTTTGATTTTCTTTACATTTACAGTCATTTGAAATTCTCCTTTTTATTGCAGTCTGCTAATAGGCAAAAAAAGGACTTTGTGCCACCAAAAATGGCACAAAAGTCCCCTTTATTCAGTTTTGCTCAATCAACCATTCTGAATACTGCATTATTATAGTTGAAATTATTATATCAAGGTTGAATATTTTTGTCAACTATTTTTTTACAACTTTACATAAGAAAATACCTCTTTAATTAAAAAAATCTGCTCCGAAACTTGTCGAAACAGACTTTTTTGGGTTATTCATCTATTTTAAGCATTCTCAGATAAATTAAATTTATTATTTAAGATTGCTATATTCCTTGATTGGCAACCAAGATAGATTATATTCAAACAATAAGGTTGGATAATCTGAATCAGTGCGATTAAACACCTTCCATTTACTTTCTGCTGAATATTTTATTTCTGAAACAATTGGTTTTCCATTATTGTTTATCATTATTATATCACCAGAAAGTTTTTCTTCTGGATTGGTTGTTTCAAGGGCTTTACCAGAATACTTTTTAACAATTCTACCTCTATATGAACTGAACTCGCTGTGGCTTTTTACAAACTCACCAAAAGTAATATAATAGTATTTCTCAACTCCATCAATACTAGTATAAATAGGAACTATGTCACTATCTTTTAAAACTGAATAATAGAAGTTTTGGCCATTGGCAATTGATTGTTCTGATAAATCACCTCCACTAATATTAATAAAGTAATTTTGAGAATTAGCAGATACTCCACCCCAAAACTCACCTTTCTTTGGTTTGTAATTAAGGTCAATTTGTTTTTCATCTTCTATAATATATGGATAATAAGTAAACACATCTTCGAGCACATCTTTATTGACAAGAATTTCTTCTTCTATATCAACGCTTATATTATATGAAGGTTTACCATAATTGTTAACAAAAAGGTTTGTTTTTGAATTGCCTTGTTTGATTTCATAAGTTACAAATGGTGACACATTTTCATAATAAGTTACGACATCTTCAGTTGTAGATTTATTTGGATAACCAAAATAGTAAACATTGTCAAAGTTGTTTCTTTCACCTTTTTCATTAATCATATTATAATTAAAACTTACAATCTCATCAGGTAAAGTTTCATCCTCTTTCAAAATATTGAATGGTAATTGTTCTTTAACCGAAGAATTATCTTTAAGCACTGCTGTTATTTGTGAAGTTGTATAGCAATATGACATTACAGGATTGAATAAACTTGAACCTACAAAACCACTTGCATAGACATTGTTTTCTGACCTATACACATAGTTTTCTATTTCTATATCTGCGAGAGAATAACTGTTGTTTATTTCAAGTCCTGCCTCTGCTCTAGCTACTATGCCTCCAGTATATAAAGTAACTTTTGATGACTCTACTACAATTTTTGGCGATTTTACTGCTATTTCATTAAGAATTAGCATTTCTTTATTGCAACCTACTGCACCGCCAATATTTCCACTGGCATAAATTTCTCCGTCAACAATCGCTCTTGTTATTTTTGAGCTATTTCCGTCTACTATTCCAACCAAGCCGCCTACATATTCAGCTGTTTTAATATCAGAAGTTGAGCTAGTATAAACACTACCTACTTCAAAAGCTTGGCGCATAACAGTATTTTCAATCGTTCCGCCATATAGACGGCCTGCTATACCTCCGAGTGCTTTTGGAACAAGAGGCTCCAATACAAACAAAGAATTATTGCGAATAAGTGAACCATTTACATAACTATTAATCAATCTTCCACTTATTTCACCTGCTACAAGCCCTCCATAACGATAAGCTCTAATATTTGCATTTTCTGATAGGTTTATAGTTACATCTGAAATTGTTGCAGTTCTACCTATACCACCTACAAGCAAACCAGTTCTATCTGCCATTACATTTTGAATAGAGTTTGCTTCTATCTTGTAAATATTTCCGCTACCTACAAAACCGAAAGCACCTCCTGCATATGAGAATTGAGTGTCGTTGCTTGAGCCTTCAACATAAATAACATCTTGCTGAGGCTTATAGTTTGCAACTGCGTTAAGTGTGCTAGAAATATATTTAAAATTATAGCTTGTAATAGCTTTTCCCACAATACCACCTACAAAGTTCTTGCCATTTACTGTCATTGAATTTGCACCATCAACATCTACATAAAATAGATTTGCAAATTTAGCAGTTCCAGCAAGGGCGCCTACGTTTGTAGTGTTATTAAAGGTCACCTCACTTGGTGAAATTGCCACATTCATGATTGTTCCCACTTCATAGGCAGTTCTACCTATTTGAGCAAACATACCAGCAGAATTTAATCTTTCTGTCGAGTTAAGCGAAGCACCTTTAATAGATAGACCATTTCCTTCAAGTGTTCCGCCAAAGATTGTTTTATAAGTTTTTGACAATCCTTCAAAAGTTGAATAATCCACGTCATTTGCAAGACGAATATATTGATTGTTAAATCCACTTGCAGTTGTTCTTTCAACTATTTCAGTTTCAAATGAGAGAGCATCATGCACAACTCGTGGATTTGTTATTGTTCCTTTTTCTGCTGAATTGTCTAAAAGCTTGTAAGTATACTTTACATCTCCATTTTCTGAAATCATAGAGTCAAGTAATTCTTGTTGACTGAAAGCAACTATATTTGCACTTATGAGTTCTAATCTTCCAGTAGCAAAATTTGTTTGCCCAAATACATCTATATTTTTGCTTTCGTCTTTTGAGAAGAACCATATTGAGTTGGTTTCAAATGGCGAATTTGAATAAACATATTCAGCAAAATAGTTGTTTTTCGTTACATCAAATTCACTTTCATATAATTCAGTTATACCATCAAAATATATAGGTTTTAAAGCCTCATTGATAGCTTCACCAACTGTCTTATTCTCACCAGTGGTTTCGTAAGAAGTATTTATATCAGATTGGTTATTCACCTCTAGTTGAATATTATCGATATTATTTTCTGATTGAGATAAAATTGCAGCAGAATTATTTTTCTTTTTAGTAGTTAGATAATAACAATTTTCAAACGCACCATTATCCTGACTTTCATCCATAGCAAATCCTGCTGATGATGTCACACTGTTTTTAAGTATAGACGTTGAGAAACTATTTCTGATTGTTCCAGAGCCTGCATTATGATAAACAAATCCTGCCATACCTGTTGTACCATCTTTCATATCTATATTTGAGTAGCAATCTCTGATATAGCCTGAGTTTTCATAAATGAAACCTGCTTGAGGTGTTGTTGAAGAAATATAATGAGCCTCATCTTTACTATAAACACTACCTGTCGTATTTTCACCAGAAACATAAGATGTTAAAATTTGAGCATTGCTTGTATTTGAAATTGCAAAGCCTGCAATATTTTGACCTGTTGAAGAGGTTCCAATCAAAACACCATTCTTAAAATATGTACTTGCTATTTTACCTGAGTTGACACCAACTACACCTGCAAGATTGAATGGACTTACTGCATAGATTGACGAACGAGAATTTGTTATACTACCAGAGTTTGTACCAACTATACCAGCGATATAGCCTGAATTTTCTAGTGCACTATCAATGCTAATATAACTTGTAATATTTGCACTATTGCTATACTCGCTATAAGTATAACAGTTTGCTATCGCACCATTATTTTCACCTGCAATCAAACCAAAGTTAAAGCTAGATGCGGTCGTTTTAAATTTTGCAATATAACGATTATTTTTTACATCGAAATATCCGCCTGCAACAGCAACATTGAGGTTTTTAACCATTGAGCCTGATGGAATACTAGCAAATAGACCTAAATTTGAAAGATTATCAAAATCATAATTATTTAAAAATCTTATAGTATGCCCATTTCCGTCAAAAGTTTTAAAGTTTGCTTTGATAGGTTTAAAAGTTTCTGGAAGAGTAATATCCCCTAACAATATATAATGAGCACCATCATTCATGCTGGTCAAATCATCATATTCATAAATTGGAATTGGATTTTCTTCAGAGCTTGAAACATATACGTTTAAAGTAAATTCTGTATGAATTTCGTTGCCATTTGTTTTATCAAACTTATAAATACCATTTTTGTCATCTGAAAAGTAGCCTGTATAAGTGAAGAAATATTTTCTGTTAGTTGGAGTGTGAATATAAATAGGAGTTATTGTCAAACCACCGTTTGACTTAACAAAAATATCGTCAATCTTTGTGCTTTGAATATTTTGTATAGTTGTATTGCCTGCATCACCATAATCAGCAGTATAATCCCATTGACCTAAATTTGATAAGTTAGTCATAAAAGCACTTATTTGAGCTAATACAGCTTGATTGGTTTGGTCATACTCAATAAATTGATTTATATCTACTGAAAGTGTTATTTTATTTCCTATTTGAACGTTGATATAACCATTCTCCATATTTTTGATTATATCCGCCCCATCGTTGACATCGATGTTATACTCAATAACAAACTCTTTAACATTGAGTTTCATTTTTGAAGAGGCTGTCTTTACAAGGTCACCTTCGGTATGAGAAGCTGATGCAAGAATTTCTACTAAAAGTTCACCATTTTCATCATAAGGAAGAACAGAAGAAGAAATTTGTAAATAATATTCATTATTTTCTTTTATCACTTCAACCGCACTATTGTTTGAAGTTATATTAAATTCTTCATCATCAAAACCATATTTTTCAATATTGATTTTATATTTTAAACCTCTAGCTACGTCATAAGAACTATAATAGCCTGCCTCATCCTTATTATTTTTATTTTCAAGTGAAATATTGATATGATTTTGTATGCTTAGGTCAAGCGTTTTTATAGCTTCTACTTTTGCATCCTTTTTGTATACACTGATACTAAATTCAGCTTTTCCGCCATCAGAAACATTGAGAGAACCTATTGCATATTTGATATAAATAATACCTCTAAAATCTTCATAATCGCCACGATTATAAACACTTATAATATCGTCCATTGTAAGAATGAGTTTGTTTGAAGAAATAGAACCTGCAATATATACATCTTCAAATAGTTTTTCGTCTGCATTCTTATTTCTAGCAAGCAAGTTAAAAGTTGCCATACCGTTTCCTACAACAGATGCAAGCGAAGTATTTTGAATTTCAATATAATCAAAATCTGCTGTTTCTGGAGTAACATTTATTGCAAGCATTCCATAGCTACCTGGAATTGCAATCTCAGAAGAAGAGCCTAAAACTTTGTTTGATTGAATTTTATCAAAATTTGAATAATTATCAACAATAATATCTTTTACGTTTATATTTTCATAGATAATTTTTATTTCACGATGTTTTGTTGTATCAGAGTTTGCATAAACATGAAGATAGTATTCACCATAGATATTTTGAGTATATCTATTTTGGTAAGCTTCTGAGTTTATATTGACACTGAGATTGAAATTAAAGACTTGTTGTTGTAATAATTCTTGATTTGCATTGTCTAGAATCTCAAAGTTAAAAAGTCGTTTTGAAACTTCAACTTCTTCTATCATTTTGCCATTAGCAAAAGTGCCTTGAAGTACCTTTCCTTTCTCATCCACGATACTATAAAGAGGTTTATCCTCTTTAATTGGAGAGTCGATAACAATATTTTCTTTAACAATTTGTCCTGTTGTAAGACGTACTGAGTCATAATTTATTGTATTTATCGAATTTGCACCAGGAACATAGATAACACGAACATTATCAAGTTTTTTATTGAGTTCTACTTTATACTCTTTACCATCTATGTTTTGTTTAAGCACAGGTGTAAGAGTGAGTTTGTATCTACCTTCTTCGGTATCCTCATTTCTAGACAAGGTTATTGTTTGTCCTATAATTGTAACGTCAATAGTTGAAGTTGATGTACTATCAATGAGATTTACCTTTGTAACCTCTGCTTCGATACTCAAAGTTTGATTTGTTGCAAGAGTTACTGCTATGTTATTGAATAAGAATGAGCCTTCTTTATCAATGACTATTTCAGTTTCACCATTTTTAATCTCTTTTTCAAGAGTGTAATTTGGTCGAACAAACTGATTAACCATTTGATTGCCTCTGATTGTAATTTCACTATAATCGCTTTCATTACCTTTTAGAGGTTCGTCATCTGGCGACATACTTGGATAAACTACCGAGTACTGTTCACTTTGATTGAAATAGTTTGTAACATTTAATGTAAAAGTTAGAGAATTGTTTGCATTTAATACGCTCATACCTTTAACAACCGCTCTACCAGTACGTTTTGAAGTTATTTTTCCATTTTGGTCGATTGACACTATATCATTGTTTTGTGAAGTGAGAACTAGTCCTGCACTTGGCAATATTGGATATAAATTATTGGTCAATGTAAGAGTATTGTATTCTAAGTCAAGTTCTTTCTGAATATCTAATATATTTACATTTTGGCTTGCACTAGACCTTACATATCCTGCCTCAAAATAGAACATATAATAATTATTTGTTTCTACAGGATTATTTAATTCATCTAAAATAGTATAAGGTTTAAACCCTACATTTGCTTTAACTGAAATTGGTTCTGCATCTTCACTAAATTGATACTGATAAATTACTACAGGTTCTGTACCGCTTGTTCCTAATTCAATATAGTCACCATAATAAGAAGTTGTATCTTCTCTAGTTATTTGAAGGTTTTGAGTATTATCTGAATTTGTTATATATTCTCTAGTTAGATATGTATATAATGTTATAAAATTATAATTACTTTGTAGACCAAAAGCTATTTTATCTTTGTCTATTGATGTGTCTCCACGAGAAGAATATTTTATTACCATAGAAGCTTCTATACCTGTTCTAAGGTCATCAACTGCTTGAACAGCAAAAGCTTTATTTGTAATATCACCACTACCGATACTTCCGAGAGCAATAATTGCTCCTACGTTTTCATATCCTCTAACGAATGTTCTAACTGTTATACCATTGATTGAAGAGCCGTCAAATTTTCCGACCACACCGCCAACGGTATTATATCCTCGCACAAGACCACCAACGACAAGTCCTTTACCTTTTGTAAAACCTCCAGTCCAACCACTAGCTGAAATACTTGAGGCAGAAGTTGAAATACCTGCAATTCCACCAACATAGTCGTTTGGTTTTGGACCATTTGCATAATCAACAACTATGTTATTGTATGACATATAATTTGCATAACCTAAAAGAGTTAATTCTTCATTATCTATTTTTGAAATAGCACCTGCATTAGCACCTGTTACACCACCAGCATAGATAGTTGTTTGAGAATTTTTGCTAGGTAAGATTGTAGTTGTATAATTACCTGCATAGACCAAACCTTTGGTTTCCATACCTAAATATATACTATCTTCGTCTGTAAATTTTGAAAAATCTTGGATTATATCCCCATTATTTTTTCCTGCAACAGCACCAAAATAAATTGTTCCATTTGAACTAATAGTGCTATTTGCATTCATTTGAACTGCCACATTTATTATCGTACCATTATTTTCGCCAGCAATTAGGCCTACTAGAATTTCAGATGAAGTATTTGTTTTAATTTCAAAAGAGCCAACAAAATCGATATATTCTATTTTTGCACTTTCGGTTAAAGAAGAGAATAATCCATAATAAACATTTGCACTATCAGTCAAGCCTTTTGAAATTTTCAAACCAACTATTTTTGCAAATTGATTTTTACCAACAAGAGTTCCGCCAAATTCGCAAAGTGGAAGCTTATCATTATGCTCTGACATATTGATTGTTGTGTAAAGTGCATAATGTGCATTTGGAGCATCCTTTATATTTAAAACATCGTCTGCTGTCTCTATGATAAAAGGATTTGCTTCTGTTCCATTTTGATAATTAATTGTTATTTTTAAAGCACGAGTATAATATTCATTTAATATCTTTCCGCTAGCATCAAGCCAATCTGTTGGTGCTATTATTAAAGTACCGCCTAAATAATCTTCTGAATATGAGTCTTCACTTCCAACAAAGCTACTTACGTCTAATGAAACTAAATAAGTCAAACCATTTGAACCTATTTTTTCAACTTTGAGCCCATTTTTTCCAAATAGGTCTACTTTGCCACTTGAGATAAAATATGCTCGTACATCTTTGGTTGTAGCATTTGCATCTGAAAGATGAACAACAAGGTCTTTTGTAAATTTTAAAGCTGAGAAGTTGATTTGGTCACACTCTTCTTGTAATGAAAGTTCGCTAACCTCTATATATCTTGAAGTTTGAATTCTGATTGGGTATGAATGGCTATAATTATATTGACTAACCCATACAATAAGGTCAAGATTTGCATTTTCAGGTGCATTTTTGAGAATTGTAAAGGTCATAGTTTGAGTATTAAATGAGCCAAATCCTTCTATAGTATAATCATTGTTACCATTCTCGACATATTTCATTAGAGATACAAGTCTTCCGTTTTGGTATATACTTTGGCCTGGCATTGTGAAGTACACAAATTTTTGAGAAAATTCTTCCAACTTATAAGCTGTTGGATTGCTACCTGGCTCTTCAAATAAGAAACCTTGACTTTTTGATATTACATTAAACTTAACAGACCTAGATGAAAGTGAGTCAGTTCCTGTATAAACATAAGCGTAAGCTGCCGATGTACCGCTATCATATTGACCCTTTCCATCTCGTTCTTTTTCTACACTAATAGTTTGTGTTGTATACGATGCCAAAGTAAGATTTAACTCAACATCTTGTTCCTGATATTTAAAATCTTGTCCACCAAAAGAGGTAGTTAAAACAAGTTTTATCTCTGCACTACCATTAGACAAAGTTGTGACATCGATAACAATATAGTTACCTTTTGTATAGCTGATTAAAAATACTGAACTATTGTTTTTTGGCGGAGCAAAAGCTGATATGGCTTGCGAAAGTAAACTTCCATTTGTTATCAAATTGACTTTTACTTTTCCGTTAAACTCGCCTTCCCCCTTATCGTTTAATTCGTTAAAAATATATAAATTCCCACTATATGTTCCATTTTGATTTTTTTGAATATCAAGTCTTTTTATTACACTTGTTGATTTATCTTCCCCGTCTTCGAGTTCTGACGACTCAACATCTTGTTCTAGTGACAATGTTTCTATTGTTTCAACTACATTAACTTTTAAAGTTCTTGAATAGCCATTGTCAAGAGCTACAGTATATTGTCCCTCACCTATAGCTTTTGTTTTAATTTCAAGAATTATAGAATTATTTTCACCCTTTCTATATATAAATGAAGCTACATCTTTACCTTTACCATCAAAACTTACAGATACGCTATTAAAGTTTCCGTTTGCTCTAAGCGCATCAAAAGTATAAGTTTTTTCTTGGTCGAAAGTAAGATAGATACCTTGATTTTTATAATAATCATCTGTGAAAGAAATATCAGTCGCACCATTTTCTATACTATATAATATAGCATAACTTACTTTTTCTTTTATATTATCTAAATTAAGTTTGTCTGTTATATTCCCTTTTTCTTCAAATATAGAATAAACTGCTGTAATAGTGACCTGTCCGTCACCAATTTTCCCACTAGCACGTTTGCCTTTTATATCAATGGTATCAGCGCTATTTTCTAATATAAGGCTACCCTCATTGTAGATTTTATTTTTATATCTAACCATAACCTCTGTTTGGTCAAAATTAACTACTGCATAATCAAAATTTGCATCGATTGGTGAAAGAGAGATATTAAATTTTTGCCAACCTATTGAGTCGTTCAAGGATTGATTATAAAAGAGATACTTTGTTAGTGAAGCATTGCCTTTTTCATTATTTACTACCATACTAGTTGGTTGATGAACTATATAAATAGGGATTTCAAGTTCAACACTCACCTCGCTATCTTGAACATCTTTAAGGTCTTTATAGAAAAATCTAACATTAAGGATAGTATTTGCAGTTGACATTGTATTGCTTGAAATTTCATAAATATAATGAGTTCTATTCTGAGATGTAGTTGGAGCAAATGCTATTTTATTGAAATTTGTTTGGTCTTGAAAGTTTACTTCCACGCCTATAAGGTCATTTTCTGGAAGAGAAAAATCTGCAATTATTTTTCTATAATCAATTTCAAAGCCACTTTCAGTTGTTTCAACCTTGTTTGTAACTAGATAGATTTCATCTGAATTTTCATCATACACCTCATCATACAAAACTCCAAGGCTTGTTTGATAAGCAAAGCTTTTTTGAATAGAACTTTCATCAATACTTTTATAGACATAAAAATCTCTTTGAGTGAACATTTCACCGTCATTTGTAGGATACACAGCCATAAAGGTAAGCTTTTGTCCAATAGAAGGCGTAAATGCATTTGGTGGAAATATATAGTTTTCCTCTTCTTCAACAACTTCTACAAATTCAAAAAATACATTTGAATTATCTGCTATTTCATGTTCAGTTATTGTAAATTTGTTTCCATTAATATCTGTAAAAAGAAGATAATAATTTTCACTTAATGTAGTTTCTCTTACAAGTGACACGTCTATAAATTCATTGAGTAAGTTTTCTTCTACCTTGATATCATCGAGTGATAAACTTTCACCACTAGCAATACCGTAAAAATAAAATTTAACATCTCTAAGTTTTGTATCACTATCAAATTTAAAGTCAGCACTTGTAGGTTTTAGAGATTTATTTTCTGTAACATACAATGTATTTTGTCCATTTTCAAATATTGAACTAGGTTTTAAAACTTCAATTATAACTTGGCATTGTTTTTGACCTTCGCTTTTAGCAATAAGAGTTGTTATTCCACTTTCGACAGCTTCAATAGTCACAACAGTTTGTCCATTTTTTGGGGATTTTGGTGTGATTTTGATTGAATTTCCTGTTTTGTTAAATGAAAGTGTATCGCTCATGCCCTCTTGAAAGTTGTTGATTGTAAAGGTAAGTTCTTTAGTTTCACCAATTTTCATATCTACAGAACTTTCTGAGCATGAAAGAGAAATAGAGGAATAATCTATTCCTCCACAACCTGCCAAAAAGAGGCCTGTTATTACAAGCATTAAACTACAGAAAAATATACTGAATTTTTTGAATTTAGTCATACTTTTTTCGACCTCTTTTATTTTACTTTTGAAATTTATTTATTCTTTAAATATTGATACTACATAATCAAGTGGATTAATTTGTACCATTGTTCTAGCTGTTGGTGAAGTAATTATAAACGCCTGACCTACTCTTGCTGTAACAATTGAGTTCTGCTCTTCTTTATTAATACCACCCGAGTTTTTATAAAGTGCGATAAGGTCGTTTATATCGGCTGGTGATAATGAGAAGATAAGAGAATATTGACACGCATTGATAATAGCTGTTGACTGACGTTTAATTTCCTCAGAACCTACAAAGTCGTTGATATTTTGAGTAATTACAATTTGCATACCGCCATATTTACGTATACGTTTTGCCATTGATGCCATAAAGTTTAAGGCAATTGGGAAACGAGGGTTAATAAACAAGTGGGCTTCGTCGACAACAATGATTACTTTACGGTTTGTGTGATGCAATACGTTATAATCTTTGTTATTAATAATTTCGTTTTCAACATATTTAAATACAAGCAGCATCTGCGCATTAGTAATCATTGGGTTGTTTCCAGCAAAGAGTGACTGGAAGTTAAAGTTTATAAAGTTTTCATTTGTTTCAATAGAAGTAGGACCATTCCATAGGTTACTATTTCTTCCACCCTTTGCAAACTTACGTATATAAGCTTCTACAACTCGCAAGTTGTTGATTAAGAACTCATCCTTTGTCACTTTCATTCTGCTTTTTAAAAGAGCATACAAATCATCAAAAGTTGGATAGTCTTTGGCTGAAAGCTTTCTTAGGTCTGTATCTTGGTCAATTTTGAACTGGGTATACAAATCAAGCACGAGTGAGTTAAGTACCTCAAATGCATCATTTGGAATACCTTCAAGTACCGTTCTTAAGAATTGCTCCAAGAATTGAAGGTGTTGATTGAATGAATCATCTTGTTTTGAATTTGCAAAATATTTTACTTTTCCTTCATCTTCCTCCTCTTTATCAAGCGCTCTTATGATATGGAATGGGTTTATAATACCATGTACAGATGAACCAACATCAATGTACTTGCCTTTCAAATTGTATGTAAGTTTTACGTATTCTTTTTCGGGATCGAAAATGAAAATCTTTGTATTATCTGCTGCAAAGTTTGCAAGAAGCATTAGGGTTGCAAAGGATTTACCAGAACCAGACTTTCCGATAATCATCATGTTTGAGTTAACTCTTTGAGCATCACGTTTGAAGAAATCTACAAACACTGGATATTCATTATCACCTATATAGAAACCATTAGGATCTTGAAGTTCACTCGAAATGAATGGGAACACCCCTGCTAGTGTTGAAGTTGGAATACCACGAGTAAACTCCTTCATATAATCACGTTGAGAAATACCAGTACTAATAAAGGCATCGATTTGACGGGCAAAGAGTTCTGTATAGCGATAGCCAGATTGCTTAAGCACCGATTTGATATCTTTTCTTGCAGAATCTTCACAAGTGATGAAAGTGTTTACATCATATAGTTGTTGATTGTTATTTTTAAGTTCAGCAAGCAAGTTTCTTAGAGTTTGAAGATGTGTTGAAATTTCGATACGAGTTGAACTCTTACCAGTTTTGTAAAGCTTGGTTTCCATATCCATGATGGCTTTATCAATTTTCTTTTCTGACTCAAACTTTGGCGCTTTTTTAAATTTCATAACCACTTTTGTTCGGTCGAGCAGGAAGAATGATGCTCCCCACGCGTTACCTACTTGAAGTGGATATTCACTAATCGCATAAGTTCTATAATTTCTGCCATCAATGTTATATTTAGCTGAGCTGAATTTTATCTTGTTTGGAATCGCCCAATTTACATATTCGGAATATGGAATAGCATCAAGTTCACGCTCGTCAAATTCACGATTATAATTGGCTCTAAGGAAAGCTACGATTTCTGGGCCGTAAAGTCTTTTAGTTGTAACTGGAATGAGAGCTGTTGCTAGCGAGCTTGCCATACCATTGATTGTATTTTCAAGAGACTCCATATCTTTTCCAAGAACAACTAGATAGAAGAAATCTTTGTATATTTTATTTTTTCTATTTTTGTCTTCAATGAAACTCACTCTCTCTTCAAAGATTGGCGCACGAGCATCAACTTCTTTTTGTGACATTTGATTGTCGTACATCATGTCAAGAAGTCTATCGTATTTTTTGTTTTCTATGTAAGCATAATTATCAAGCACGAGTGCTTTATTTATTTTTACTATCTCACAAGTTTGACCATCTTCTAGACGGCGGAGTGCATTACCAAAGCCAACGTCAATAACATTGTTTTGGTTATACTCATTCAAAAGTCCGAATAATATTGGTTGCACTTCAAGTACACCAGCATAATAATCTCCGTAAGAGATAAGTCTATCTTGATATAAACCTTCAAAAGGAATTATCTGTTTTATATTCGATTTACCCTTTTCAGGATTTTTTATATACTTTTTCTTTTGCATCGAAAATCTTACAAGATGAGCTATGGTTACATAAAATCTTTCACTGTCAGATATTTTAAAAAATAATGCTACCGCAAAAATCGCCCACACAACACCTAGCCAAATAGAACCTGGGAAAAAATTGGCACCTACAAGCAGACCAAATACAACGGCCGCAATAATGCCTAAAATAAGGTCTAAGCCTGTTACACCTTTGACAAATTCAAGTTTAACTTTTGTTCTTCTAGGAATGATTCTTACCACATTTACCTCACGATTTTATTCTACTACAAATTAACCTAAAAATACAAACAAAAATACGTTATTTTCTATATTTTTCTAAAATATATAAAATCAAATAAATAAAAAAAAATAAACCA
>CARFEX010000004.1 GCA_948971535.1 uncultured Eubacteriales bacterium
AAAAAGCTGTGGAGTAAAATTTAATAATAAAGCACTCAAATATTAAGAGTGTTTTTTTATTTAATGTAGTACAAAATGAAAGTCTTTATAGAGTTTTAATATAAAATTAAAAATAAAACTTTCTTTTTTTTATCACCTTATTGTATAAATTTCGCTTTTTTTATTTTAGGAAATTTCGCTCCTTCTAGTTTAAAATCTTTTCAAAGAGGTGACAATTTGAAAATTGATGTTGAGTTATCGCTTATAACTAATTTAATCATAAACTCTTTTGTTTTGTATCTCACAGCTTGTTTTTTTAAAGAAAAAGCAAAGTTAATTTTTTTGACAAGTTTAATTGGTAGCATTATGGCCTTGATAATTCCTGCACTCAGTCTTGCAAGTTATGCAAAAATTCTTGTGCAAGTGTTTTTGTCTATATTAATGGTTTCTATTTCCTTTCCTTATAAAAAATTTAAAACCTTTATTTCAAAGTACATTTTCTTTTTAGGTATGACATTCTTGTTTGGAGGAGGTTGTTATGCACTTTCTCTTTCCGTTGGCTCTTTGCCTATTGTGATTGTGTTGCTTGTTTGTTTTGTTATATTTATGTGTGCAAAATACATTATACATCAGAAAAACAAGCAAAAAGTGATAGATAACTTTTCCTTTAAAGTCAAAATTTTTTCAGGTGATAAAGTGATTGAAGAGGAAGGATTTTTGGATAGTGGAAATTTGCTATATGACCCTATAACCAAAAAACCAGTTATTCTTATTAGTTATGATGTATTTTCAAAACTTTATGATAATGTGAATTATTTAAATGCTTTTATGAAAAAAATAGACTTAAAAAATTTCAAAAATGGTCATTATATAAAGCTTAATACTGTTGCAAGTGGTACGCAAATTTTGGTTTTTTCAGTCAACAATGTTTTACTAGAAGGACAGGGAGTAAATAAAAAATATGAAGATATCATGCTAGGACTTTCATTCTCTGGTTTTGAAAAAGCTTTTGGTAAAAAAATTTTACTGCATGGTAGTTTAATTTAAGTTATAGAGGAGGACAATATGAACAACTTACTTTTCAAATTGAAAATATTTATTAATAAGGTTTTAGGCAAATTCTCATTTTTAGAACCAGAGAACATTGTTTGTTATATATATGGTCACGCAGATTTACCAGAACCACTATCTAGCGAAGAAGAAAAGGCTTTTTTAGAGATGAAAATGTCTGGCAGTGAAGAAGCGGTCAATAAACTAATCGAACACAATCTGCGTCTTGTAGTTTATGTTGCTCGCAAATTTGATAACTGCAATATAGAAATGGAAGACCTTATCTCTATTGGCTCTGTTGGACTTATTAAGGCGGTTAAAACATTTAATCTTGATAAAAATATCAAGCTTGCCACTTATGCTTGCAGATGTATAGAGAATGAAATTTTGATGCAATTACGTAAAAGCAGTAAAACTATGAAAGATGTATCTTTTGACAAACCTATAAGTGTTGATAAAGAGGGAAATCATTTGAAGCTTTCTGACATTATGCCAAATGAGGAAGATGTGGTTGAACAAGCAGTTGAAGAAAGTGCTGATAGGCAGATTGTAAATGAACTTATAAAAAATCTCAATGAACGTGAGCAGGAAATTATGATTTTGCGTTATGGATTAATGGGAGATGACGAACTTACACAAAAAGAGGTCGCAGATAAACTTGGCATCAGCCAAAGTTATATTTCGCGTCTTGAAAAGCGAATACTTGAAGATATGAGGACTCAAATGGAAAAACTTGGTTATTAAAAATAGTAAAAATTTTAATATAATGTTTAAAAATTTTTTATATGGCAATAATTAATAATTTAGCAAAAAATTGTGTAAAACTTGCATTATTCTCTATTTTTTTGCAAAATTGCTAGCTTTTGCACTTTTTTTATAATTTTTTGTCGCACTAGAATATTAACAACTTCCTTTGTAAAAGATATTTCTTGACTGGAGGGAGTATGTCGTCAAAGGTTATTATTGCAGGTGTTGATACATCTAAATTGCCTAAGTTAAAAAGTGCGGATATGGTTGAACTTATGAAAAAGGTTAAATCTGGTGATAGTCAGGCGAGAGATTATTTTGTTGTGGCAAACCTTCGTTTAGTGCTATCTGTTGTGCATAGGTTTGGAGCTAAGGGTGATAGAGCTGATGATATGTTTCAAGTGGGTTGTGTAGGACTTATGAAAGCTATTGACAACTTTGACGATACTTTAAATGTAAAGTTTTCTACTTATGCAGTACCTATGATTATAGGTGAAATAAAAAGGTTTCTTCGTGATAATAACTCTGTTAGGGTTTCAAGAAGTTTGAGAGATGTTGCTTATAAAGCACTTCAAGCAAAGGAAGAATTATCTAAGAAACAAGTTGAAGAGCCTAGCCTTGACCAAATTGCATCACTTATTGAAGTGCCAGTTAAGACGGTCACTTTTGCTCTCGATGCAATCAGTGAAACAGTTTCACTTAGCGAGCCTATTTATACCGATGGCAGTGATACAATTCATCTTCTTGACCAAATTGCAGATACTAAAAATACTGACGAAGTTTTGCATGAAAACATTTCAATTAAAGATGCAATCAAGACTTTGTCAGGTAGAGAAAAATCAATTCTTATGATGCGATATTATATAGGAAAAACTCAAGTAGAAGTAAGTGAAGAAATTGGTATAAGTCAAGCTCAAGTTTCAAGGCTTGAAAAAAATGCGCTTAAATCTATTAAAGAATTTTTGTCTTAATTTGACATTTTTTGAATATATCTTCTTCTAAGCGCATAGATATTTGTTGTGGAAAGTTCATTTTTAGAGTTAAGATGCAAAGAAGTGGTAAATATATTAGACGGTCGCAAATTAGGTCACATAGTTGATATAGTTTTTGATTTGCAGTGTGCTACTGTTTTAGGGATAATTGTGCCTGGTGAAAAATCAGGCTGGAATATTTTTAAAGGAGCAGGTCAACTTTTTATACCTTATGGCTGTATAACAAAGGTGGGCGAGGATACTATACTTGTTCAGCTCCAAGGACAGGGAAATCCTACAAATCCTTATATACTAGCAAAAGATAATAAAAACAAAAAAGACAACTAAGATAGTTGTCTTTTTGTATTCTGCATATTTTATTTTTACATTTCGTCAAGAAGTTTTTTAAAGCTTGTAAGGTCAGCAAATTTTCTATAAACTGATGCAAAACGTATATAGGCAACGTCATCAATTTTTTTAAGTTCATCCATAACCATTTCGCCAATCTTTGAAGATTTAACCTCTTGTTGCATGCTGTTTTGCAGTGTCTTTTCGATATTTGCGACAATCATTTCTATTTGCATTGCACTAACTGGTCTTTTTTCACAAGCTCTGATAATACCCATTTTAATTTTTGATGAGTCAAAACTTTGTCTTGAGCCATCATTTTTGACTACAAGAATAGGTGTGGTTTCAATGGTTTCGTAAGTGGTATAACGTTTGCCACAATTTAAACATTCACGGCGGCGTCTTATAGCATTTGTTTCGTCAGTACTTCTTGAATCCAAAACTTTACTTTCTTCACATCCACAATAAATACATTTCATAATTTTTCTCCTAAATAGATTATAGCACACAAAACAAATTAAAATCAAATTTATTTTACAAGTTTAGTAATTTATAGTTTAATTTTTAAATAAAATCCTTATATGAACAATTTAGCAAATGTAAAACTTGGAAAAAATTATATCATCGAAGGTATTTCGACTTCCTCAATAAAAAATAAACGTAGACTTTTGGAGCTAGGTTTTACTACTGGGCAAAAAATAAAGCCTGTTAGAAAGTCTTTGCTTGGCAAAGTTTTTTTGATAGAAATTCGAGGTTATACTTTGTCTATTAAACGTACTGTAGCAGAGGCGGTGATAGTAAAATGAAAAAATTTAATTTGGTAGGAAATCCTAATACTGGCAAGACTACATTATTTAATTCACTAACTGGCGGTCATGAGCATGTGGGGAATTGGCATGGTGTGACAGTTGAAGAAAAAGTTGGTAGATATAAATATAAAAATCAGGACATAGAGATAGTCGATTTGCCTGGCATATATTCACTGACTAGTCTAAGCTATGAAGAACAGGTGGCAATTGATTATATTTTAAAGTATCGTGACAGACCTGTTATAAATATTTGCGATGCTAGCAATATTCAACGCAATTTATATCTAACATTAAGTCTTCTTGAATTAGGTGTAAAAGTTTTATTGGTCATAAATCAAATTGAAAAGTCACCGATTTGCAAAATTGATACTGCAAGATTGCAAAGAGTATTAGGTTTGCAAGTGGTTATTGTAAATGCAAGTGATAAGTCCTCTCTTGTTAAATTGAATGAAATGCTTATAAAGTTCAATGAAGACAATATAGAAGCCAAGCTGCCTTATATTAATAATATCATTTTGCCTAAACTCAATATGGAAGAGAAAGATAGAAATTTAGAAAAATTTTATCTATTAAAACTTTTAGAAAGAGATGAAACTGTTGCTAAAAAGTTTAATGTCAATTTGCAAGATATCCCTGACAAGCTTGAAGAAATTGCAAGTGCAAGATACAGTTATATAGATGAAGTTTTAGCAAAGTGTATAAGTTTAAAGCAAAAGGTTTATGGACAGAGCAAACTTGACAGAATTTTTATGAACAGATTTCTTGCGCTGCCGATTTTTATAGGCTTGCTCGCACTTGCTTTTTATCTTACTTTTTTTTCAATAGGAGCATTGTGTAGTGAAGGATTAAATTATATTTTAGATAGATTTATTACCTCTCCTGTGTCAAGTTGGCTTCGCTCTAGCTTAGGAGAAAACTCTTGGGTGGTAGGATTATTTGAAGTTGCAATAGCTGGCGGACTTGGCTCTATATTATCATTTTTACCTCAGGTTGCACTCCTATTTTTCTTTTTATCTTTGCTTGAAGATAGTGGGTATCTTTCTCGTATTGCTTTTGTGTTTGAAGATATTTTGGGAAAAGTTGGTTTATCAGGAAAAAGTGTTTATACTCTTCTTATGGGGTTTGGATGCTCTACTACTGCAGTTTTAACCGCTCGTAATATGGATGATAAAAATTCTAAGATTAAAACAGGACTATTAACACCGTATATGAGTTGCAGTGCAAAATTCCCCATTTATGCAGTGATAGGGGGTGCATTCTTTGGTGCAAACAATATTTTTGTAATTTTGGGTTTGTATCTGCTTGGAGTTGTAGTTGCGATTTTACTAAGTTATATATTTGAAAAAACAATTTTAAAAAGTAAGGAGCAGACCTTTATACTTGAGTTTCCACCATATCGAATGATGAGCGGGAAAAGAGTGCTCTCTGTGCTTTGGGAAAATGTTAGACTCTTTCTTGTTCGAGTTGGAACTTTGATAGTGTCTATGAATATTATTGTATGGGTTCTTGGCAGTTTTTCTTTTACTTTTCAATACGTTGCAGGCGGAAATGGTGAAAGTATGCTGGAAACTCTTGGCAGGATTTTAGCACCTATTTTTGCTCCACTTGGGTTTGGTAGTTGGGCACTTGTTTCTGCTCTTATTGCAGGTCTTGTAGCAAAAGAAGTTATAGTTTCTTCTATAGCTATGTTTAATGGAGTAGAGTCATCAGTAGGTTCTATATTGCAGGACTCATTAAAAAATCCTGCAAGTGCAGTTTATTTTGCTTCACCAAGTTCTGCACTTGCTTATCTCGTGTTTTCACTTTTGTATTTTCCTTGTCTTGCTACTGCTACTGTTTTATCAAAAGAAATCGGTAAAAAGTGGACTATAATAGGTATTGTTATAGAGCTTGTAGTTGCTTATATTATTGCAATGCTTGTTTATAATGTGGCTCGAGCTATAGAGGTTTTTGGAGCAATTAAAGTTCTTTGCATTATTGGTGCTATTATAATTGTGCTAGTAGCCCTAGTTTATGTAGTAAAGCTTATAAAACGGAGTAACGTATGTCCATTTAAAAAATCTTGTGACCGCTCATGCAAAAAATGTAAGAAAAAATAAATTCATTTTTTTGCTAAAATAGCGAAATAAAAGCTTTTTGCTGATAGTTTTAGTTGTTAAAAAAAAATTTATATGTTATCATTAAACTATGTATAGACCTATAGTTGCCGTTGTGGGCAGACCAAACGTTGGCAAAAGCACTTTCTTTAACAAAATTTGCGGAAAAAGAATAAGCATTGTTGACGATACTCCAGGAGTTACAAGAGATAGAATTTATGCTGATGCTAATTGGTGTGGGCATGATTTTATGCTTGTCGATACTGGTGGTCTTGACCCTAAAAGTGAAGATGTGTTTCAAAATGATATTCAAAGACAAGCTCAAATTGCGATTGAAGAAAGCGATGTTATAGTTTTTCTTGTAGACGGAAGAGTGGGTGTTACCAATTCAGATGAAGAGGTTGCTTCCATTTTAAAACGTTCAAAAAGACCAGTAGTTTTAGTGGTAAACAAACTTGACAGATTTGAGGTTGAAAACACTTATGAGTTTTATTCATTAGGACTAGGTGACCCACTTCCTCTTTCTGTTTTGCAGAGCAAGGGACTAGGTGATGTGCTTGATGCAATTGTTGCGCATTTCCCTAAACGCAGTGAAAACCAAGAAACAGAAAAAATTACAAAGGTTGCTATTGTTGGTAGGCCGAATGTTGGGAAATCCTCCATTGTAAATAGACTGCTTGGTCAAGAACGTGTGGTTGTCAGCAATATTGAGGGGACAACTCGAGATAGTATATTGGTGCCTTTCAAATACAACAAAAAGGAATATGCACTTGTTGATACTGCAGGACTCCGCCGTCAACGTGGTGTTGAAAAAGTGTCTATCGAGGGGTATTCTGTGCTTAGAACAATGTCGGCAATAGAAGAAGCTGATGTTGTTATGATAGTGGTTGATGGTAGCAATGAAAAACTTACCGAGCAAGATGTTCGTATTGCAGGTTATGTTCATGAGGCTGGTAAGCCAAGTGTTGTAGTCATAAACAAATGGGATATCAAAGCAAAAGATAAGGATAACTTTGATGCAATGCTTAAGCGTGACCTTGCGTTTATGGACTATTATAAATCAATCTATGTTTCAGCGCTCAAAGGTTCTAGCATAGGGCAAATTATGGAGAAGGTAGAAGAGAGCTATCAAAATTCTTGCAAACGAATTACAACAGGACTTCTGAATGACATTTTGCATGATGCAATACTTAATTATGAGCCGCCTGCGCATTCTGGACGAAGAGTTAAAATACAATATATCACCGAGGCATCTACAAACCCTCCAACTTTTGTGTTATTTGTAAATGATGCAAAACTTATTAATTTCTCATATTCACGTTATCTTGAAAATAGATTTAGAGAAAGGGTTGATTTTTCGGGTACACCAATAAAAATTATAGTTAGAGGAAAGGGGGATAAAGGATGAGCACACTTGCATATGTATTAATTGCAGTTATTTCTTATTTTATCGGAACTATCAATTTTGCAAAAATTATCTCTTGGTATAGTAGACATAAAGATATAACTAAAGTTGGCAGCGGAAATCCAGGTACTATGAATATGTTACGAAGCTTTGGCTTCAAATTAGCACTGTTCACCTTTCTTGCCGAAATAATTAAAGCTGGTGTTACAGCATTAGTTTGTAAAATAATTATTGGTGGAGAGGCTGGAGATTTAGCATTTTGGTATAGTGGTTTATTCTTGTTATTAGGCTATAATTTTCCTTTTTGGTACAAAGGCGGAAAGGGTGCAGCTAGTTTTGCAGGGCTTTTCCTGTTCTCAAATCTTTGGTATGTCGCTATTGCTTGGCTTGTAGTTTGTGTTATTCTTCTTTGCATTCATGATTATGCATCTGTAAATTCTTTTCTTTATCTTACAATGCTGGCTGTAGCACACACTATTTATATTTGGGTGCTCAATGTGCCTTATGCTTGGGTTTTAACCGCTATTATTTGGGCTTTAGTTGTTCTTATATACATTCGTCATCACGCAAACATTTACCGTTTGATACACCACAAAGAAAATAAAGTTGGATTTAAAGAGAAGGCAAAAAAGTTCTTTTGTCATAAAAAAGGTGAAGAAATTATAGATGAGTGTGAGGTTAATCATCCGCCTGAAGAAGAAATTGTTATAGAAGAAGATGAAACTCAAGCTAATGAGGAAATCGTTATTGATGATGATAAAAAGTAAAGTATAAAATAATATTAAAAACAGTTCTAAACTACAAAATACCTTCATAAGATACAAGTGTCATTGGAGGTATTTTTTATGGAAAAATATGAAATCTATGATGATATTAAAACTCGTACAAACGGAGATATATATATTGGTGTTGTAGGACCAGTCCGTGTTGGAAAATCAACATTTATCACTCAATTTATGCAAAAGTTTGTAGTGCCAAATATCACTGAGAAAAATGCGAAAGAAAGAACTGTGGATGAGTTGCCTCAATCTGCTGACGGAAAAACAATTATGACAACTCAACCTCATTTTGTACCAAATGAGGCGGTGAAAATTAAGGTTGCAAATGCTGACATGAAAGTGCGTATGATTGACTGTGTTGGGTATCTTGTTAGTGGTGTTATGGGACATGTTGAAGATGATAAACCAAGGCTTGTGAAAACTCCGTGGGCAGAAAAAGAACTCCCTTTTGAAGAGGCTGCCGAACTTGGTACTAAAAAGGTTATTGAAGACCATTCAACTGTTGGCATTATGGTTACAACTGACGGTTCTGTTACAGACCTTAATAGAGCTAACTATGTTGAAGCAGAAGAGAGAGTAGTAAGAGAGATGAAAGCATCGGGAAAACCTTTTGTTATCGTTCTTAACAGCAAAAATCCTACTTCCGCTGATGCTAAGAAATTGGCTGTATCGCTGAATGAAAAGTACAATGTACCTGTTGTTCCATTAAATGCTCTTGAACTTAAAGACGGAGATGTTGACAATGTTATTGAGAGCTTGCTAATGGAATTTCCTGTAAAAGCTATCAGAGTAAAAATGCCAAAGTGGCTTAGAGCTCTTAGCTATGACAATGAAATCATTGGAGAGATTGTAGAGGAAGTTAAAAAACTTGGCAGCAATATTACCAAATTGAGCCAAGTGGATAAATCACAACTTGCTTTTACTGAAAGCGAAAGTTTTGACCCTATCACTTTTTCAAATATGGAAATGGGCGAAGGTATAATCAATTTTAACGTTATTCCAAAGGAAGACCTTTTCTATAAAGTGCTTTCTAAAGAGTGTGGCTTTGATATAAAAGATGATTATGAACTTGTTGGCTATATCAAAGAACTTGCTGTTGCAAAACTTGAATATGACAAACTGAAGAGTGCTCTCGAAGAAGTTCGTCAAACAGGTTATGGTGTGGTTGAACCAAGACGTGATGAATTTGAACTTGGTGAACCTGAAATTATCAGACAAGGCAATCGTTTTGGTGTTAAGATTAAGGCCACTGCTCCAAGTTTGCATATTATGAGAGTTGATGTGGAAACTGAGGTTACTCCTATTGTTGGAACCGAAGACCAAAGTCAAGACCTTGCTAAAAATCTTATGGAACAATTTGAAGCCGACCCAACTAGTATATGGGATACAAACATTCTTGGTAGAAGCTTGTATAGTTTGATTGGTGACAATATTAATTCAAAGCTTGTTATGATGCCAGTTGAAGCTCAAAGAAAAATGAGAAAAACTTTAGGTCGTATTGTAAATGAAGGTAAGGGCGGAGTAATTTGTATTTTATTATAATCTGTTTTCGCTCGCACCGAAAGAAAAAGAGCTTAAAAAGCTCCTTGAAAAAGCACGCATCTTCATGCGTGCTTTTTGTTTGCACTTTCGCTTGAAGTTACAGCGAAAGTGCAAACATTCTTTCGGTGCGTATGGCTGATGTTTTCGAACCATAGATTGAAAAAATTTATAACACTTAAAGCAAAGACCGCATAAATTATACTATGGAAAAGCAAAAAGACGGAAAGTATAGAATAATCTGCATAAAAGCTCCAAAGTGGCTAAGCTTTTTATTACGCAGGCGCATACATAATCAAAACAAAACACAAGACTAAAATTCTGTGAGAAAGTAATATTATCAGATATAGTCGAATAAAATAACTTTGGAAAGACTTGACAAAGCGCTTTTGTTAAACCAATTTTCAATAGAAAAAAATAAAATATTTGTCACTAAAAAAGTGGAGCTATATTAAGACCCCACTAATTATTAATAAAAATTGTAACACAAAAGACCTATTAGTTGGCTTTTGCTTTTTTAATACATTTTGTGCAAGCTCTAACAGTTTGTTCTTTTCCGTTTATTTCTACCTTTGCTTTTTGAAGGTTAATTTCATAGGTACGGTTTGACTTACGATTTGAGAAACTAACATTTTTACCAGATTGTTTACCTCTTCCACATACTTCACATACTTTGCTCATATCTTTCCTCCATAATAATTTGCTTTCTTACTATAGCATCAATTACCAAAAAAATCAACTCTTTTTTGGTTATTTATTTCAAAAACTCAATTTTTAGCAAAAAATATTTTATATTTGATACATTTTATTTGTCTTTTCACAAAGATTATAGTATATTATATGTGGCGAAATCTATTGCTTTTAGGAGGACTAAATTTGACAGTCGATACAAATAACTATTATGGCAATATATCAATAAGCGATAATTCAATTCGAATTGTGGCAGGGTATGTTGCACTCGAATGTTATGGAGTAGTCGACCTCGTGTCAAAGTCCATAGTTGATAGCGCCAAAGAATTAATGAAAAAAGAATCTTATTCCAAAGGGATAAAGATTAGTCATATCGACAACAGAATATTTATTGATGTTTACTGTATTTTGAAGTATGGTGTGTCTGTTAGTGCAGTCGCAGAGTCTTTGCGTAAGGCTGTAAAGTATAGCGTAGAAAACTTTACAGGCATGCTTGTTGATGCTGTCAATGTTCATGTTGTCGGAGTTAGGGTTTAGGAGAAAGTTTTATGATAAAGACAATTAATGGTGCGACATTTAGAAAAATGATAGTAGCGGGAGCTGGGCTTCTCGAACAAAATAAAAAGTACGTTGACTCGCTCAACGTATTCCCTGTTCCAGATGGTGATACAGGGACTAATATGTTCCTTACAATGAAGTCTGCAGTGAACGAAGTTTCAAAGTGTATAACAAGTGAAATGTCAGCACTTAGTGAAGCATTTGCAAAAGGAGCTCTCAAAGGTGCGAGAGGAAACAGTGGAGTAATCACATCTCAAATTTTCAAAGGTTTTTGTAGTGAAGTTGGCAAGGTAAGTGAAATAACAACAAAAGTTTTTGCTAAAGCTATGCAAGAGGGAGCTAACATTGCATATAAAGCAGTTACAAAACCAAAGGAAGGAACTATCCTCACTGTAATTCGTGTAATGGCAGAAAATGCTGTGAACGTTGCTAAAAAATGTGATGACTTTGAGGTTTTTCTAAAGAAAGTGCTTGAAACAGGTGAAGAAATACTTAGACAAACCCCAGAAATGTTACCAGTTCTTAAAAAAGCTGGTGTTGTAGATGCTGGTGGTCGAGGAATTATCGTTATTTTCACAGGTTTCTATAAACTTCTTATTGGTGAAGAGGACTTTGAACTTGTTTTTGATGACGAAAAGAAAGTTCAGTCAGTAGATGATGTGATTGCCGATATCAATAACCTCGGAGATATTCAATTTGGTTATTGTACTGAATATATGATTATCAATATGAAGAAAAAGACCACAGAAGCTGATATTGACAAGCTCCGTGAAAAACTTATGGAACTTGGCGACTCTGTAATCTGTATTGGTGACCTAAACCTTGTAAAAGTGCATGTTCACTCAAATGAACCTAACAAAGCACTTGGTTATGCTTTAGAACTTGGTGAAATTTATAATATCAAGATAGAAAATATGCTTGAACAAAACCGTGAGCTCAAGAAAAAGGCTAATGTACTAGAAGAAACAAAGGAAATTGGTATGGTTGCAGTCGCTCCGGGGAATGGACTTGCTGATATTTTCAAAGATTTATCTGTTGACCAAATTATCGTTGGTGGACAGACAATGAACCCAAGTGCAGAAGATATAGCAGCCGCTGCTGATAAAGTACCAGCTAGAAATGTCTTTGTATTCCCAAATAACAAGAATATTATCCTTGCGGCAGAGCAGGCGAATGACCTTACAAATAAAAATCTTATCATAATTCCAACTCGCAGTATTCCAGAAGGTATTTCAGCATCTATTGCATTTAATCCAGATGCGTCAGTTCAAGAAAATAAAGAAGCTATGACAGATGCTATTAAAGGAGTTAAGTCTGGCTCTGTAACTTACGCAGTTCGTGATACTCATGTTGACGGATTTGACCTTTCTGTTGGTGAAATTATCGGACTTGATGATAAAGCTATCCTTGCAAAAGGTAAACTCGTAGCTGAAACTACCGAAAAACTTGTTGAAAAACTTATTAGTGAAGACACCATGAATATAACTCTCTTCTACGGTGAAGATATTCGTGAAGAAGAAGCAGTTGCACTTTGTGAAAAATTGGCTGGCAAGTATCCTGAATGTGAGGTTACTGTTGCGTTTGGTGGTCAACCAGTATACTATTATCTTGTAAGTTTAGAGTAAAAAAAAGAAAAAAGGTTAAATTGCACATTGAAGACCTATTAAAACGACCGTTTTGGTCGTTTTTTCTTTGTTATTTTCTTAAATTTTGTTAATATAATGTTATGATTGAAAAAAGATTGGACATTGAACTTGTGGAAAGAGGTGAGTTCTCATCACGTGAAAAAGCGCAAAATGCAATAAAAAAAGGGCGAGTTATAGTTGACGGAAAGGTACAAAACAAGCCAGCTTTTTTGGTGAGTGAAAATGATAAACTAGAGGTTATACATGATGAAAATTATATTTCAAGAGGGGCATATAAGATAGAAAAGGCAAAAGAGGTTTTTGGTTTGGACTTTTTAGATAAAGTAGTGCTTGACATCGGCGCCTCCACAGGTGGATTTACCGACTTTGCTCTTCGTAACGGCGCCAGACAAGTTTTGGCGGTCGATGTTGGGAATGGTGAACTTGCAAAAAATCTTCGAGAAGATAAAAGAGTTATAAACCTTGAAAATCAAGATTTTCGCACAATAGATAACAATATATGCAAAGATGCGAATATAATAATAGGAGACCTTTCTTTTATATCACTTCGCCATATTTTTCCTAAAATGAAGGAAATTTTTGGTGAAACAGCCGAAATTGCGATGTTGTTTAAACCTCAATTTGAATGTGGAACAACTATTGCAAAAAAATATAAGGGTGTGATAAAAGATAGAAAAATTCATATCAAACTTCTCAAAGATTTTGTTAGTTATCTACAAGCTTTTGGATATAATTTAGTAGAGTTGACATACTCGCCAATCACAGGAAAAAGCGGTAATATAGAGTATCTGTTTTATATAAATAAAGAGAAAAAATTGACTTTTTCACTTGAAAAAATAGATAAAATTGTTGATGAGGCATTTAGAACAATAAAAAAGGAGAAATGAATTCTCCTTTTTTTAATCTTCCAAACCTAATAAATAGTCAGTAGTAACATCAAAAAATTGTGCAAGCATAATAATGTACGAGCCTTGTATATCTGCTTGATTATTTTCCCAGCGATGAATAGAAGCGGGTGATACATGTAACACTTTGCTCAATTTTTGTATAGAATAACCCTTTTCAGTTCTTAATTCCTTTAATCTTTCACCAAATTTTTTCATCATATTTATATATTATACCAAAAATGGAATAAAATAGTTGACATTCCGTATTTGGAATATTATAATATATTCCATATTCGGAATAAAAGGAGGTGAGAATATGGACGAGTTTGATATGCTTGTGGAATTTATTTTCAATTTGTTTGAAAGTTATTCGAGAGGTAAGGATTATAGTTGCGAAGATATGGACAATCATTTTAAAAAATTATTAAATACTTTAAATGACGAACAAGCATCTATGTTGTATGATTATGATTTTGACACGTTAGAACTTGCTATGAATTATGCAAAAGGCACAATCAAGTTTTTTCTAACTGGATTGTGCCCTTGTTTATTTGACCAAGTTGATTGAATTGTTATCTATTTGGTGTTATTGCTGTTGGGTAGAGTGGTAGGTCTGCAAGTCCTTGACATACTGATGTTGTTTGTGCTTGTTGACATGGTGGTACTACTGGGTAGCCAAAGCTTGGGACGAGCAAGTCTACTACTGATGTTACTTTTATCATTATTTGTATACAAGCTGTGATTGTAAATGTATTTTCGCTAGTATACGCTCCGATTGTACTTGATACGAGTGCATTTGCTGTGATATTCACTGGACTAAGTGATGGTTGTGGTACAAAGAGCATTACACTTTTTTGTACTGTTATGCTACTTGTTCCTGTTCCGATAACACCATTTGCATCTCTGTAAGTTACGGTTACTGGGATAGTGATATTCATACTTACATTTGCATAGTTTGGTGTACATTCAATTCGGTCAATAACTAAGTCAGATATGACTGCTGGAACACCCTCAGTATTTTGTGCTGAAATGTAAGTAAGTGGTTGAGCTGGATTTGCTGGATTAAAGTTTGTTACAGGCAAAATTATACCGCTCTCAGTTGTTTGTGATACGCATGCGTCAAAAACTTTGGTTACTTCTATCAAAGTTTTTTCGCATATACCATTTAGACCGCTGTTGCCTATTGGGCCAGGTCTATTTGGATTTGTGTTGTTAATGTAAAATGACATTTATAAAACCTCCTAAAATAAATGTGTAATTAGAGCTTTACAAAGCCCTTTATACACTTTAAAATATGTGACAAAGTTTCAAGTTGTGCTAAAAAACAGCAAAACAAAGAGAAAATTTTGTTTGACAAGGGGAGTTTATTCATTTACAATATTGATAGATAAATTTTTTAGGAGTTTAAATTATGGTACTTGATAATTTTAAAGAGAGGATAAATTCGGCAAAAGATGATTTTTCATTTATAAAGGAGTGTCTTTGACTGCGCAAAGTTGAATGAAGAGTTAGGGCAATTAAAAGAGGAACAGTTAGCACCTGATTTTTATACAAATCAGAAAAAGGTGCTAGAAATTGGCAAGAAAATCAAAGCGATAGAAGACAAACTTTTAAAAATCAACCGCTTATCAAGCCTTATTGATGACTGTGAAACACTTATCGAACTTATTGAAGAGAGCGGAGACGAAAGCCTCGCAAATGAGCTTGAAGAGAGTGTTCATGCTCTTGAAAAAGAGGTGGAAATTGCAAGGGTTGAAACATTGCTTTCAGGCAAGTATGATAGCTATGATGCTCTCATTACACTTCATGCTGGAGCAGGTGGAACAGAGGCTCAAGACTGGACTGACATGCTTTATCGCATGTATGGTATGTATTGTGAAAAAACTGGGTTTAAAACTCGTGTGCTTGATGTAATTGACGGCGACGAGGCAGGGTTAAAAGCAATTACTTTTGAGGTCAGTGGAGTCAATGCCTATGGTTATCTCAAAGCTGAAAAAGGCGTGCATAGACTTGTCCGAATTTCGCCATTCGACTCAAACGCGCGTCGCCACACCTCTTTTGCTAGTGTGGAAGTTATGCCAAAAATTGAGGATGCACCAGATATAGAAATCAAACCTGAGGATTTAAAAATTGACACCTATCGCTCTTCTGGTGCGGGTGGACAGCATGTTAATAAAACAGACAGTGCGGTGAGGATTACTCATATTCCAACAGGGATAGTAACTGCTTGTCAAACAGAGCGCTCACAAGTGCAAAATAAGGAAAGTGCTATGCAAATGCTTTATTCAAAACTTGTAGAGTTGCAAGAGCGTCAAGAAATGGAAAAACTAGCTGAAATTCGTGGCGAAATCAAGAAGATAGAGTGGGGAAGTCAAATTCGTTCTTATGTTTTTTGCCCATATACTATGGTTAAAGACCACCGAACAGGCTATGAAAGTAGTGATGTTCAAGGCGTTATGAACGGCAACATTCAAGAATTTATAAATGAGTATTTAAAGAAAATATAGAGTAATTTTGACTTTATATTTTTTTAATTATTTGTTTTTAAATTGAGTATTGACCTTTAGAGGTTTTAGAATTATAATTTTTATACAAATTTTAAAAAAAAAAAAAAATGGAAGTTAAAGTTTTTGCTGGTACTAAGTTAGGTTATGTGCCAAAAAAAGAAGAGTTAGATAAAATAGGAGGACTCACTGCTGGAATTTGTTATCTTCCTGATACAATTGAAACTCTATTTGATGAGGATGAGGAAAAAACTAAGAGAAGAGAACAAAATGTAAAAATGAGTGGACATAAAAGTCCATTTGACCACAGTTTTATATCTTTAGAACTTGTAGATGTGCCAAAAATTTTAGCAATGGTTTTGAATGATGAGCAGATGTATACTACAAGTGAAAAATCGGCAAGATACAAGAGAATGGCTTTGCCTGAAGAAGAAAATGTTGTATATGAAAAATGGCTTGATATATTTGAAGGACTTATAAAACTAGAGCAGTCAAAAGCACCAAGTTGGTTTACTGATGTTAAAATTAAAAAATTGGCTCAAGAAAATGCTAGATATTTAACCTCAGTTTTCACTCCAACAAGTATGGCTTACACTGTTTCTTACAGACAATTAAATATCATTTATAGAAAAATTGCAAAAGAAATTGATTTATTTGAGGATGCAGAGGATACCTTTTCTGTCAAACTTAGACCAGTGCTTATTGAATTTAATAAACAGCTTGAAAATCTAGGTTATATTGATGAAAAACTTTCACTTGATGATAAAAATTTTGCGTTAAAGCTTTTCAATAGAAGTGATAGAAAGGTCGTTGAGCAGTTTGGTGAATGTTATACGTTACAATATAATGGCTCATTTGCACAGCTTGCTCAAGCACATCGTCATAGAACTATAGATTATTCTATAAAGATGGAGGAATTTTCAGCTAATTCATTCTTTGTTCCGCCTATTTTGAAAGGTACTGAATTTGAAGCTATGTGGCTTGCTGATTGTGAAAATTTGAAAGAAAACTTCCCTCAAGGCATGCTAGTTCCAATTGTTGAGAGAGGAACTTTTGAAAACTTTATCTTAAAAACAAAGGAAAGAAAATGCTCTTGTGCTCAACTTGAAATAGATAAACAAACAACTGATTCAGGAAATAAAATGTTTAGACATCTATTAAGTTCAAATCTCCCTCTTGCTGAAGAACTTGAACCTTATTTACGTGGCTCTCGTTGTACAGTGTCAGGTTATAAATGTCCAACTCCATGTGGATATAAAGATGGCATAACTGGAGAGAGAATTATTTAATAAAACATCAAGGTGGTAAAAATTTAGCCACCTTTTTTTTTAAATTAACCTTATATTCCACGTTAAAATTTGAGTATTGACAAATAAGTGTTTCTATAGTAAAATATAGATAAATAAAGGTGATTATTATGGGAAAAGTTAAAAAATTTCTAACGAGTTTGGGTGTGGTTACTACTATAGGAGTTGTGTCTGTTGCAGGACTTACTGGTTGTACTAAAACAGGTGAGGATGTTGATTATAAATACCTTATACTCAAACAATCTGATAGAAATTATACATTGCATTCTGTAGTTAGACAACGCAATGAAGACATGAAAGATGTGTTTATTACCAAATGTGGTATGTTTGTTTATAAAGCTAATTATGACAATGAGTGGAGATTTGATGTTAAAACAGAGAATGCTAAGGGAACTGAAATGCTAGATGCATGTTTCCGTTGTGAAGATGAAAAAGGTGTTGAACAGATTGGTTATGAAGCTGTTTGCTCAAAATGTTTCCCAAACGGATACGAGCAAGAATAAAAGTTTAAAAAATATATCTATATAAAGAAGTGGTTTAACCACTTTTTTTGTTGCTTAGATTTGGATAGTTTGATATAATAAAATTATTATGACATACGAAGAAATTGCAAAACAAAAATTTGAAGAGTTGAAGAAAAAGGACGACGTCCTTATTTTATCTATTGAGTCATCATGTGATGAAACTAGTATTGCACTCGTTAAAAATGGCAGAGAGGTGCTATCAAATATAATTGCATCTCAGATTGATATTCATAGACGTTTTGGCGGAGTTGTTCCTGAGGTCGCATCCAGAAATCATATTACAGCCATTTCAAACATTTTTGACGAGGCTATCAAAGAGGCATGTGTTAATATAGAGGACATTGATGCAGTTGCGGTTACTTATGGTGCTGGGCTTGTCGGAGCATTGCTTGTAGGTGTAAATTTTGCTAAAGCACTTGCGTATAGCCTTTCTATACCTTTAATTGCTGTCAGCCACGTGCATGGTCATATTGCTGCAAACTATATATCTCATAAAGAACTTGAGCCACCATTTTTTTGCTTAATGGTTAGTGGTGGGCATACCGCACTACTTGAAGTGCAAGATTATCAGAATTTCCACCTTGTCGGCTCAACAGTGGATGATGCGGTTGGTGAATGTTTTGATAAAGTTGCTCGTGTGCTTTCCCTGCCATATCCTGGTGGGCCAGAAATAGACAAACTTGCTTTGCAAGGGAAGAATATATATAATTTTACTGTTTCAAATAGCCTTAAAGATACCTTTAATTTTTCATTTAGTGGAATAAAAACCTCAGTTGTCAACTTTGTTCATAACAAATCGCAAAAGGGAGAAAGCTTTTCGCCAGCTGATGTAGCATGTTCATTTCAAGAGGCTGTAACTGATGAGCTTTCTACTAAAGCTATTAAAGCTTGTAATCAAACAAAACTAGTAGTAGCTGGTGGAGTTGGAGCAAACTCAAGGCTTAAAGAAAAATTGCAACAAGCATGCAAAAATGAAGGAATAGAATTTTATTCACCAGTACTGCGATATTGTACTGACAATTCTGCAATGATAGGCTCTGCTGGATATTATATGATAAAAAAGGGGATAGGTCTTGCCCCACTTTCGCTTACAGCAAAACCTAATGTTGAATTATAAAATAGAAAAAATCAAATATAAAATAAGGAGATAACCATGGAACTACTTGCTCCAGCAGGGAATTTTGACAAACTTTTGACGGCGATACACTTCGGTGCAGATGCTGTGTATTTTTCTGGTAAGCAGTTTGGACTTCGTGCCTTTGCTGGCAACTTTAGTGATGACGAAATTATAGAAGCAATGCAAATTTTGCATGCAAGTCATAAAAAAGGTTATGTAACTTTAAATATTGTAGCAAAAAATGGTGATTTTGAAAATATAGACCAATATTTGTCCTTATTGACAAAAGCTCGAGTTGACGGAGTTATCGTTTCAGATATTGGACTTATTTATTATATTCGCAAAAACTTTCCGTTACTCAATGTTCATGTTTCAACTCAGGCAAACATAAACAACTATCAGTCAGCAAAGTTTTATGCAGACCTTGGCTGTACTAGACTTGTGCTTGCAAGAGAAATGTCAATAAATGAAATCAAAGAAATAAGAGCAAAACTGCCAAAAGAGGTGGAGATTGAAGCTTTTGTGCATGGTGCAATGTGTATTTCATATTCTGGGAGATGTTTGCTTTCAAATTACCTCACAGGAAGAGAAAGTAATAGAGGTGCATGTGTGCAAGCTTGCAGGTGGAAGTATTTTATTCGTGAAGAGAGCCGTGATGACGAATATGAAATCCAAGAGGACGAACGCGGAACATATATTCTTAACTCAAAAGATTTGTGTATGATAGAACACCTCAAAGAGCTAGAGGAGGCTGGTGTAGTTTCACTCAAAATTGAAGGCAGAATGAAATCAGACTATTATGTTGCAAGTGTCATCAATGCATATAGACGAGCTATTGACGAGCGAAATAGTATGGAAGAACTTAAAGACGAACTTGAAAAAACAAGCCACCGCAGATATACAACAGGTTTCTATTTTGGTAGCCAAGAAAAAGAATATTTAGCTAGTTCAATGCCAGTTCAAACAGCGGTCTTTATTGCAAAAGTGGTTGAGGACACCAAAGATGGAATGGTAAAAGTAGAAATGCGTAACCGATTTAAGAAAGGTGATATGCTTGAAATATTATCGTCAGGTGAAGCGTTTAGAAAAACTTTAACTATAGAAAAAATTATAGATAGCAAGGGTGAAGAGATAGACGACTGCAAACGTGTGCAGGATATAGTTACAATAAACTGTCCATACAATCTTAAAAAAGGTGATATCTTAAGAGTAAACAAAACCAGCGAAAATTAATCGCTGGTCTTTAATTTGCAATATTTAAAATTTTTTTGTTAAGTTTTTTTGCATAATTTATAGCTAAAGAAGTACCACTTCTTGTTTCTGTTTTTTGTTTATTGATTGCTGTTTCATATTTATAATAGCAAAAAATCATATCGCTATTTTCTATGATAGCTTTGTCACGTTTTATATAAGAAGAAAGTTTAGAATCAAATATTGTTTCAAAAATTTCATCATAAAAAACTTGTTTAGCATGGACATATTTTGCTAAGTTTTCTTGACCTTTTAAAAAGCACAATTCACCACGAACAAGAAAAGCTCTCATTAAAATATGAGGGTATTTTTTTTGTAGTCGCTCTATACATTTTGCGCAAGCCAATGTAAATTCACTTTTAGTTCCAAAATTAAAACAATTTATTTGATATTTTAAAATTAGTTCTTCTAATAATGTTTCAAGTGCCAAATCCTCATTATATTTTCGATGACCAATAATTCCACAAGTGTTCATATTACCTCTCTGTGTTGTACTAGTGAAATTTTAACAAAATATTTTTTAAAAGTCAAAGAAATCACTAGTGTAGCACAGATATTACACTAGTGATATTTAGTACAATAAAGCAAAGTAGAGGAAATATGCTTTTAAATGA
>CARFEX010000005.1 GCA_948971535.1 uncultured Eubacteriales bacterium
GACCTTTGAATAACCCTATCAGTAATATGTAATGATTTTATGTGTCTTGTTTTCCCCCTTTCTCTCAAATCAAATTCATAGAGTGGTTTTTGTTTATATGTTCCATTTTTTAAAGATTGTTGTTGATTATAGGTGTTTAGTAATAGATTTGATTCATACTTTTGAACCGCTTCTTTCCATGATGTATTTTTCTTGCACTTATTAAAAGCACTTATCAAAGAATTTGCATTATATACTATTTCTAAATCACCCATAATCTAAACCAACCTTTTTGCGATACCAAACGTATTTGACCGCTTTAAATATCTATTTACCCTTATAGGGATGGACAAACTTTCCTTTTTCCCGACATACTTTCGGTTTTAACCTACATTATTGCATATCTAAAAAATCGTGGGCGAACACCGTTAGAATTGCTAGCGTTGTTGTAGTTGGCATTACCATTGTTGTTGACATTGCAGAAGTTAGTGGAGTTGGCAACCGTTATCAAAGTCTGCCCAATGACTTATTGTCAGATTTTCTGACACCTTTAAGAAGAGTTATTTCTTTATCTATCATTCCGACATATCTCATATATTTTTCAGCATTAACTGGCAATGTCTCCACAACAAACTGCATTTCTGAAAGCAATTGTTGACAATTTCCAATTGCCTTGTCCCAATACAATCTTCTTTCTATATATTCTTCTTTACTTTGAATATAGATACTATTTGCCATTCTAATATTTAAAGATAGGTCTCTAAGTATAATAAGTATTGAGCTTCTAAATTCAGTTATCAACCAAGTCGGAAACTCATCTATTACTGAAGAGTTCATCTTATACTTGTTTAATATTGATAATAAGGTTTCTTCATCTGTAGGTTCAATGTTATACATTTTAGTTAATATTTCAACCGTGCGAACCTTTTTCTTTAAACCAAAGTCCCTTAATAATAGTGCTGTAATTTCTTGTCTTAGTGTTAAGGCATTGTGGTAGAATTCCATTGCAGATTGACCTCTCTGACTTTTAGGAACAGACATAAAACTCTCCTTTTTGTTTTACTTTCCACCATAAAGGTGGCAGATTATCCGATTAGAAAGCGTGGGCGAACACCGTAAGAATTGCTAGCGCCGTAGTAGCTGGCACTACCATCGCTGCCGACACTGCAGAAGCTAGTGGAGCCGGCAACCGATTTTAACCAATACCATTGTCTTCCAGCACCAGTTCTATTTGCTTGTATCATTCCCGGGTTCAATCTAAATAGTGGCAACTGAGATTTAGCAATACCCACATCATAAAATGAAGATGATAACACCCTACAACCATAAACTTCTGGTTCACTCATTAGCTCAATCAAACTATCTGTCCACTCCCAATCACTTGATGCACCATTCCAAGCAGAATAAGCTCCACTCGGTGTATTTGCATTCATTGATTTAGATAATATTTCTCTATGGTTTATTATCGTATTGTTAAGTGCAGTTTGTAATGCAGATGCATATATTGGAAGAACATTTTGATACATTGCACTGCCTTTATATCCACCAGATGTTGTATTTGAAGAATTCATTGCTGATGTTGTTTTGAAACAATTTTTTGGGACTATTACTGCATGATGCTGAGTTAAAGCGGCCTCCCAACCACAATTCAAATAAACATCAAAACCAGCAATTACACAAGTTACGGTTTCAGTGCCACCTAGAGAAGTGTTAATTGTTACATCAAAATAATCACCTATAAACAAATCTTCAAATGTTCCATTGCTGATATTAGTAGACACCTTGTTTACAACTTCAGAATCAGTTGATAAACCCCAATGAGTTTTTAGATTTACGCCCCTATAAATTGAGTTATGAAACCCAGCAGATGAGTGGTTTGCTGTTTTTAGCAGTGTCAGTGCTAAATCTGAAAATGGAAATTTTTTGGTTCCATTTGTTCCATCAAATAACAATACGTCATCTTTTGATGGTGTGCCTGTATTAAGTTCTGTTACTTTTGGCATTTTTGTTTCTCCTTTTTTTTAAATTTTTAAATTTGCAAATATAACATTTCCATTACTATCTTTTAATAATGTATTGTTACTATCATATAGTGGGGCTTCTAGACCTACCCCCAACAATAGATGCTCTAGGTCTGCCAACCTAATGCAATCATTGGATTCAAAAGGTTTATCCGACCTTAAATTCTTTTTGTTGCTATATATGGCACCATAACCAGCAGTTGGAGTATCAGTTACATTAAAGGTTGGAATCAAAGTTCCATTCTTTTTTACTGCACTTCTTGTGTCTAAAGCTTCTTGTGCCTTTTCCATAGCCGCAACAGCATCGCTTAAATCTGCTAATGCAATTAGATTTGTCCAAGTTGTTCCAGTAACCGATTTCCATTGAATATAACCATTGGCAACTCGCATTTCAATGTTGTCTCCATTAACAACTGAAAAAGCAAGTTCTTGATTATCGCTATAAATAATCTTATAATTATCAGTTAAACCAGTTGTTGAGACTTTCGTTATGCTTGTTATACCGTAACCACGTTCACCCCTACTTGTCATTAAACTCCATTGTGTTGTGTTTGTAGGCAAAACTCCAGCTGTTGTTATTGCTACTTTAGGACAATACAAACTACCTTTATATTGAACAGAGTCTATGTAATTCTTATTATTAACATATCTCTGTGTAGGACTATATTCACCTTTATTCCTAATGCTTACACCTTGAATACCACGTGGAATTGTGAAAGCAAAATTAAAGTTATAGCCAGACTTATCCGAAAGTTGAGTTGGTGTTACAATTGCTTTAACAACCTGTTCATCTTCGGAAATTGTCGCAGTAGATGAGGTTGTAATCTTTGCAACTGCTATCTTAAATGTAAAGTCTAAATAATCAATTGTATCCCCAAATTCATAAGTCCCTATGGTAGTTCCCATGCCTTCTTGATAGATAACTTCTCTGTGAACTATATCAACATCAAATGGGGTTCCCGGTGCTGTGTAAATAGTTGTTATTGTGCCAATCTCAATGTTTGCCAAACCAAGATTGTTAAACAAATATTGAATATTGTGCATAACATAATTAAACTGCTCTGCAGTTAAGCCAACTTTTCTTGTGGCCTGTTCAAGCATTATGTTTTCTAGTTCAGTCCAATTTGGTTTTTTATTCCAGCCAGCCATAATTTTCTCCTTAATTATTTAAAATTTCTTTTGCAACAATTTCTCTATAAAAGAAACCTTCATACTTGCAATCTGCTTTGATTATTTCAAAATCGCAACCAATTTCAACTCCATTGTTTTCAAAAGATTTTATATATTTGTCATGTTCATCTCTGATTTTGATTACATCACCTGACCTTAAATATCTTTGAGCCCCATTGATGGTTAAAATCTGATTATTGAGCAACTTAAACTTACATAAAATTCTATTATCTTTATAAGCTTCAACAATTTGCTTAGCAACATTATCAAACATGTTTTTTGTGTCTGTAATAGGAGATTGCATAAACTCATTCGTTTGCAACTCTAAAGTTTTTGTGCCTTTGCCATACTCTTTTGCTAATTCTTCTGCCTTAACCGTAAGACCTTTAACCTTTATATCAACATTAACAACTTCATAAAACTCATTCCAATAGGAGTCGGTTCCCCAGAAATTTACATTTAGGTCATTGTGTCCGGTAGAGACTACCAATAGATAATCAACACGATATTGGTAGCAAAATTTACCATCTTCGCATTTTTCATAGTAATTATTAAGATTTGAAGTTGTAGGACTAGAAACTGCAGTGTAGTTATCACCATTTTTTGTATAATAGGTCTTTGTAGAAAAAATTTTGTTATCTAAAGTCTTAAAATATCTATCTTTACTAATAAATACCAAATTAAAAGCTTGGTTTGGGATATTTAATGTAGGTGTTGAAAAGTTTGGTGTAAGTCCAGATGTTTTTGCTGATGAATGTGGAATTATACCACTAGTGCTAGAATCATAATCTGTTGCATTATCAGAATTTTCTCCCCTTGATTCAGACGGTCTATTCCACCAATTTCTCATTGAAGTGAATGTCCTATCATTTGATTTATAGTTCCAATCACCAACAACATGTGAAGAACTTGTGTATTTATTGTAATGAATTTGAAATGTTAATTTAACAGAATTTAAGTCCGATATTAAACTATTTGTTATATTAAAATAGTAAGAACCCTTTAAATAATAACATTCTTCTCTTAGAAAGTGATTGTGTCCAAAAGTTCTTAACCACCACCCTTCTGAACTTTTGTCTTTTGTTGATTTTGTTAATACAAAAGATGATGTTGAACTTTTGGATGATAATTCGCTTGGTGTTAAAGTAAAGCTCCCTTCTTGAAAGGTTGTTTCATTCATAGTGTCAATCTTATACTCTTTACCAGTAACCTTTGTGATAAGATTCTTTCTCCCAATATAACACTCAAGGTCTTTATATTGGTTCTTGGTTATTTCTGTAACTGCTGTCATGTTATAACCCCCTCTCAATTCTTACTTTGCCTTCTGGGTTAATAAACACTCTCAAAAGTCCTACTTCGCAACATTTACATAAAACATCATAAGCATATTGGTTGACTTCAATATAGGCATTAGGAATAACTGCATCTGAACTTTGGCAATATGTTAATGCATCTTGACTCCACTCTGTAATTCCATCTAACCCTAAAGATGACAATACATACATTATTATTGAATATAGGGTAGCATTGCTTGTAATTTCCATAGGTTGTATTAGGTATTCGCTCATTACTTGCAATCTATCAATTAAACTATATTCCCAAATGTTTGTTCCTTTCTTATTTTTGTAAGTATCAAGAATAAACTCACCTATTTTAATAGGATAATCAATAGTTTCTGTAATGGTTTCACCATCTTCATTTCCATAGGAAATTTCTTTAGGAGATGTTAAGAAAATTTCTAATGCCTTAATTTCATTGTCGGTGTTACTTAATAGTAAATTTGCTTCATGCAATGCTTGAATGTCTCCACTTTTATCAATTAAGGACACTTCACAAAACTGACTTGTAACTCCAAATAAAACTTCTTCTTCATTGGAAATTTTATCATTAGAAAAATCAAGTTTTTTGATTGTATCATAGTCATAAACACCAGTAATTCCAGTCTTTATCTTTAAGACTTTCGCCAGAGAGTTCGCTTTGCTCCAAGTAAGAAATGTAATTTTAACACTTGATAAATTGTCGCTTTCAAAACCTTTAATGTAAACACTTCTAGTATTTTTGTTTATAACATTTGGTTCATTGCTAAATTTAATTGAAGTAGCATACTCTCCAGCAACACCATCAAAGTAAATAACAATATATTTGATTTTGTCTCCAGCGTTGATTGTTGAAATAGTAATAGATTGCTCTGTGGCAAATTCTCCATTTTCATTGCTCAGAACATTCCCAAGAATGCCGGGATATTTCTCTTCAGAATCAAAGAATGTATATTCTCCATTCATTAAACATCCACTTTCTTTACCATTAGCATCTACACTACCACCACTAAGAAAAAAACCCTTTTTGCCATATTTGTCAGTGCTTTTATTCCCCAATTGAAATGTATCACTGCAACAAGTATCAAGTTTGCCCAATTCATGATTAAGTGTAGTTTGATAAATATTGTTTGTTTTTGTAATAGTGAGTTCAATATCTACTAAATATTGAATTTTAATTTGTGGCATATTTCCTTTTCTACTCATTTGTTGCCTCCCACTTTGCCTTTAAAGTGATAGACCCTTTAGTAGAATATATCTGGTTATCAACAAATTTGCTTGGTTCATAATCAATATAAACATACCACCCTTTAAATTCATATCCGGTAAGTGTTGGTGTAGGCAAAGACCCAATAGATTGCCCATATATTACATTTTTTGACTTTATCCAATTAGTGTCATCATTACCACTTTGAGTTGCTCCATTATAGTCAAAATCTATAGTATATGAAGATGTCTGTTCCCATATAGCATAAAGGGTTAAATTATTATCTTCACCAATCTTATGACTACCGGGAATGATTGAAATTCCAGAACCATCTGCTTTGGTATTCCATTCTTTAAATGTGTAACCATTTTTAGAGATGTTTGAACCAGTGCTAATCTTTATCCACTCTCCTTGAGTAAAACTTCTACCATTTTCTGCACCTATACCACCATTAGTTATATAGGTTAATGAAAATGTATCTATATTATTTAAAGTTCCGATTAAAGATATTGACTTATTTAAGACGCCCAAAACCTCGAGTCTGTAAGTATGTATCTTTTCCAACTCTTGTGGTTCACAATACATCTTGTGATATACCGTTTGACCCTTTGTATAGTCAAAATAATTCACGGTGAACTCATTAGGTTCAATTGCAATCAAAAACCTTTGATAGTCTTCAATCTTCATATATTTAAAATCAATTTTCACTCTTGGAACAAAGAATGTAACATAGTTATTTATATCTGGAATAGAACCATTATCTGTTCTTTCGGGTTCTCTGACATAGTTCTTTGTGTTTACACATGTAAAGTCTGAATAACCTTTAAAGACTTGCCCATTTATTGATATATCGGTTAATACATTGCTCATGTCCTTTCCCCCCTAATTAAATTTGATATTTTGCCTACTTGCTTCTGCTTTGAAATCGTTAATTGTTGCTCTTGCAAGTTCTCTACCATTAACATTTAAAATAGTGTTTCCTTTGCCAATAGTTATATTGTCAAGTCCACTAGTAGAGATTGCACGAAGAGTTCCACGATAACAAGCTTCTTCAAATTGTGCAAGGTTCATAACTCCAGTCTGTCCACCACCAACATTTGCAACAATCTCTGGGCCAGCTTCACCAGCATAGAAATAGGTTCCTTTGTCCGGATAACCACCATCTGCAAATTTAGTAGCACTTTGAGCTGCAAGTATAGAACCAGTTACAAGAACTACCCCAGCCGCAATAGCAGCCGCACCTACACCCAAAGTCCAAGTAGTATGAAATACACCTATTGCAACTGCAGCCGCAATAGCAGCCGCCGTCACCGCTGCAAAAATTGTAATAACTTTTTGCCAAGAACCCATATTATCCCAATTTAGTGCCAAGACCGTAAAACCAGCGACTAATGCTCCAACTCCAATCGTCAATGTTATAGTGGCTGCACTTAATGAACCTATCCATGCAATTGCAGTCTTAATAGCACTAATTAAAGTTGTTCCAAGCGCCTTAGCGGCATTGGCAATGGCAACTACGGTGAATTTTACCGTTTGCAATATTGCAACACCCATACCACTAGAATAAAGATAAATGGCGGCAACTACCGTAAGCAAAACAACAGAAATTACTTTCATTGCAGTGTTCATTTCATTCCATTTTTCTATTACTTTCATTATCCCCAAAAGCAATACAACTGCAAAAACTCCTGACAAAGCTTGTAGGGATGTTTTTAATGAATTCACAGAGAGTCCTAAAGTCCTTGCTTCCATTGACATTAACTTCGCTTGTAATGCCCAATTTTGCATAGCGATAACCAATGCACCCAGTTTCTTTGCAATTGCAATAGCAACAATTAGTTTTATAGTTTCATACAATATTTTCAAAACCGTATTAACTTTACTAATATTAACTTCAATGCCACCAGTTTCTTCATTAAAGGTTGAAAGTGGGAAAACCCATTTAACTATACTTAATGCTATTTGGTTTGCCTTATTTTCAATAGATTGCATACTTGTGCTAAACTTTTGCATGTATTCTTCATATTTCTCATAGAATTCACTTTCTAGTAATTCTGATATATCAGAAGATGATTCATTACTTTTTCCTTTAGAGAGAACACTAAATCTATCAAAACTTAATAAACCAGATTTCTGCAAAGTCTTATCAAGTTCTTCATTAAGATTTACCACAGCATCTGTAATATTCTCTATCCCACTTGTAGAATCTTCTGGCACAAATGCCCTTATGATAGATGTTAATGCTATCATTATTCCAGCAAGGGCAGAAACAACTGGTGCAAGAAACTCTTTTGCCAAATCACCTATTGCTAATTTAAAGTTAGATATGGAACCTTGTAACACTTTTACTTGGTTGGCAAATGTATTTATTGTGGCCGCCATATCACCATAAGTGCTTTGTGCTTGTTGCATTATTACAACCGTTCTTAACAACATCTTATCTGCTTGGTTAAGCATTTTGCTTGTTGTGTCCGAAACTCCCATAACTTCCTTTAGATAAGCATCAAGTGTATTTGCTGTGATATCCATACCTAAAGTTCTTAAAGGTTTGGTCTGTCCTACAACACCAGCTTGAAGTTTTTCCATTGCTTGTTCAATTGTTAAGTTATATAAAGATGCAATATCATAACCCAAAGCAGTTAAAGCCATAGAGAATTTATTTGTTGTCTCATCAGCAAGACCGATTGCTGATGCAATTTGGTTAAAGTAACCGGCATATTTTATAATTTCATTCTGACTGGTTCCGAATGCATTTACTATTGTTTTTGCAAAATCATATGCCTCTTCACTTGCAGCTCCAAATGAAACTTCAAACATGTGTAAGTTTTCAGTCCAAGATGAACTCTCTTCTAGGGCATCCGTAACAAAGTTGATTGCCTTTTTAAGTGCTTTCATACTTACAATAGATTTTCCTAGAGACTTATTCATTTTGTCTGTGTTTTGTGTTATTTGTTTGGTCTTTTCTGCTCCAATTTGTAATGTCTCTGTGCTTTTTTGTAAATCACTAATCTTTTGAAGAGAGTTCGCAATTTGGTCTAGAACTGGAGATGCATTGTTTATTGCAACAAATTGATATGCTATTTGTGTAGTCGTATTCAATTATCTTACCCCCTTCTGTTCTTTTATTTGAGAAAATAAAGCACGAATATCATTCTCAATTTTCTCTTGTTCATTTATTGGTTCTTTCTTTCTAAAAGAAAGTTCAAATGGTTTGCTAGGGTATGCGAATTCACTCTTTTTAGTTTTCATTGCTTCCTTAACAGCTGCAACAAAATATTGACCCAATAAATGATACTTTTTGTTTTCAAGTTCAATATCATATTGCTGTTTCTCAATATATGCATCTAGCAATTCTGGTTCATCACTCCAGTATTGCTCTGGTGTCATACCAAGAGAGAGAGCATAAGGAAACAACTTTTCTAATTGTTTTACTATTCTTGAACAGAAATCGCAAAAAGACAACGAGTTTGAGATAGTGGAATTTAATCTTCCACTATCTCGAATTTCATCGTTGCCTGACCCGTAAAACCCTTTGGCATACAACCCATTAAAGAGTCATTAAGATAGTCCATAAGTCCTTTCTCAACAACTTCCCCATTATCATCAAGTTTGCCCACCAAATTATAATTATCTAATACAAATTTAGATATTGTTTCTATTTCGGAAGCATCTAATTTTGGTTGATATGCTTTCAATGAATGCTTGATAAGAATTTCTGCATTGTCAAAAACACTCTCACCTTTATCATTTTTTGCTTTCTTTACATGCTTTCCCATTTCAATGGCAGTAGCACGATTGAAACCCAAAAAATAATCTTTTTCATTGTAAACTATTTTGATTTTCATAATAATTTCTCCTAATTTTTATTTTACTAAACAGATTCTGTATATTTAGCATAAAGAGTAATATCTTCTGTTGGGAAATATTTTTGACCCACTGCCAAATTATCTCCAGTCCCATCTGCTTTAGTGTTCCAGCAGTTAAAATCTTCATCTGTATCTACAACAGCATTACATGCCGGAATAGTGATGTAATTTCCTTTCACTACCGTGATGTTTGGAACAGCTGTGCCAACTCCACTATTTAAGTTGAAACTTACAACACAACTTGATGTTGCAAATGGATGTGTCTTTCCACTTGGTATTGATGATATGTTTATGATTGAAGAACAATCTTCAACATCATCAACAGAACTAACAGCAACTGAAATTTTGCCTTTAATTTCTTCACCAGTATTCAAACTATCTCTCCAAGTTGCTCCAATACCAGAAAATTTAACACCACTCTTATCGCTATAAGTTATTAGGAATTTATTTTCTGTTTTTCCATCAAATTTTGCCTTGCATACTGCATAATTACTTTTTGTATAGTTGTAATCAAATTCATACGCTGGAGTGTCTTGCCTATCAAGAATAAATTGTTTAATAGGACTATCCATCTCTGTTACTTCAATTTGTGATGGTGAACCACCTGTTGCCGGTATAGTCCTTATTGGCACTAAGTAGTCATATTTATTGGTTGTTTCATTGTAAGCAAATAACATACAACCAACATCGCTATGTGCGACAACTTTCTCTTCTAACATATTATTTTCTCCTTTATTAGATTCTTTTGGTTATCAAACCAGTTTCATTATCTATAATGCAATCATATCTCTGAAATACCCTATAGATAGTTGCATCCAACAAATTTGGCATGGGTTCACTCACCACTCTGTTAAAACCCATTGTTTCACTCATATATTGATTTACTACAATTGCCAATGCTGAACAAATTTCCATTCTGTTTTTGGAATTATCATAAATGTTAATATCAAAGACTAAACTGCTGTGTTTTTCTTGATTGTCCAACTCCTTATCTGCGAATACATTTCCTTTCTCTGCTATTGTGATGTGTGGAAATTGTGTTGAGTTTCTATCATAATCTGGTCTAAGTTTTACTTTCTTTCCAGACAGACATGCCGGACATTTTTTATTCTGAATAAAATCTTGTATATGTTTTTCTAATTCTAAAAATATTTGTGGATATACATTTATCATTTTGAAAGCTCCTTAATTTTGTTTTTTATAATTGATGATGATTTACGCACAAGTTTAATTGCTGTCTTATACATAAATGGTTTACTTTCTTGTCCATGTGTCTTAAAAAAACCACCATTTTTCTCATTATGATAAGTCCAATAGTCTTTTTTCTCATCATCAAAGTGAACTATTTGTGAACCTTGATTATATTCAACACCTTGTTCTTTTGCCAACTTATGTGGTTTTTGTTTACCAACTATACCGGCACCAAATTCAACATAAATTGCATGTCCACCATCTGCAGAAAGTTCAGCTGTATTATCATCAATTAAATGAGCATCAATACTTTGTCCCAAATCACCATTAACATCTACCCCATAAACAGATAAGTTGTCTTTCGCAATATCTACACCTTGATTTGCAATTTCAAGCATTAAATCTTTAGGTGTTTTTAATATTTCAGAAAGAGAAGTTAATTCTTTAATGCATTTCTGCATTTTTTTATCTGCCTTATAATTAACACTCTTGGACATTAGACTCTCCAACTTTTTTTGCAATAACCAATAGTCCATAGTTTAATGTCGTTGGAACATTTTTTACTATGTATTCTGGTTCTTCCAAATCTTCCGGTTCTTCTTCTATCCAAATATGGGTGTGTTGATTAAAATTTTTAGACTGCTCCTTTGTTAAAGTTGCTTTATAACTACCAACCAAATTTACACCATATGCATTTGCTTCAAAGGTTGAACTTAAGGGAACTAAACAAAGTTTCATTCTCTCATATTTTTCATAACCATGACTCTCGCCATATGGTGTTATTATTGGTTCATCGGCAGTTCTATTAGAAAATTTTAATTCTACATTTTTATTTATTTCAGAAGTTCTAGCAGTAATTAGTCTATCCATATCAATCTCCTACAATTGCTCGTGGAAGAACTTTACACATAAGGTCTGCTATCACACCATCTTTAGAATATTGCCTTGTTATTCCATTTTCCATGTGATAAATTTCACCTTCCACTCCACGAATATTCCACAAGCGCAATGCTATTTGAAATTGAATACTTTCATATTTTTTTTCAACATAACTTAAACTGCGTTTGTTTTTAATATACTCACCAGCTTGCCACAAACAATTGTCAACCAAAGAAACTTTCTCTGCATCGTTTGTGTCAATTCCTAACTCAATAAGAAGTCTTTCTAGTAAGGTAGGTTCTTTGTTTTGCATAATATTTAACCCTTTGTAATAATTCTAGCAATAGGAATAAGTTTGTGGTCAATATATTTTTTAGCTGAACCAGTTTTTCCATTGTTGACAATTTCCCAGTTACCAGCAGTTGCAAGTTCTTCGTTTGTTGGAGATTGTGTTGCTGGAGTTCCAATAAATGAAACACCATGTGGTGCAAATACAACTCTTCTTCTTCCAACCAATGTGTCTTCACCACCATTAGTAAATGCATTTCTAGACATTTCATATGGGGTTTTTGCTCCTACATTGCAGAATTCAATAGCACCATCACCGAATGCATAGGTTGTATATACGGTATAACTATTTTCAACTTCATAGTAGTTTGAAATATTATCAACACTAGGTGAAGTTACTGCAGTATATTTGCTATTGGCATATGTGTAATATGTTTTACCGGCATTTATAGATGTATCGGTGGTTTTCTTGTATGATTTAACTTCTTGAGTAGGAACTTCATCATCAATCAAAACTAATCTTCCGTTTAAAGTTCCAAGAGTTAAATCTCTTTGAATTCCATTCTTATCAGTGTATTTCAAACGTTCTACAAGATTTAGGTTTTCAAGGTTTGTTGCTACTACAGAGTGCATAATTGCAAGACTAAATTTAGATTTATTATCTCCAAGTGCCTTTTGTAATGCAGTATTTAAAGTTGTTGCTCCAAACTTTGAATCTGTTTCATTAGAGATGTCATAAGTATGTTTGTTTGCAAAATCACCAGATGTAATACCAAAAATACCTTTTAATACACTTGTAAGTGTTTCGGTATCAACATCATCCCAATATTCTGCAACTTGTGATGCAACATTGTCCATAAAGTCAACTCCACCGGTGATATCAGCAGAGAAGTCTTTTTCAGTCCAAGCATCTGCACGACCTACAACTACATATGTTTGAGAATAGGTCTCACTGCCATTAGCAGTAATATCTGTTTGTCCATCATAATTTTGGGTATTTTTCCCAATTCTTCCAAAGAAAGGTAGAGTTCCTTTGAAAGCACCAGTTTGTGGTGCAAAAAGGTCTTTAAGTTTATCATTTACAACCAAAGCCCTAGATTTAATAAGTTCATTCCTTTTGGTGCTAGGTATTCTTTCTACATATCTACCAAATACTTCAGCATTAAAGGTTTTGCTGTCAAATTGTGGCATAATTCATTTCTCCTATTTTAAAAATTTTGTAAATTCTGGATGTTTGTCAAGCAATTCCATTTGTTGAGAATATGTCAGCTTGTCAAACTTTGCCTTAGTCATTTCCCCATCATTAGAGTTACCTTGATTTGGGTTTGGCAAATTCTGAACATTTGCATTGTATTTTTGTGCAGCTATTTCATTTGCTCTTTTTTCAATGACTTCGGCAATTTTAGAGTTTGCAGAAATAAAATCATTCTTAAGATAAGAATCAATAATTGACTTATAATCTTCTTCAGCAACTCCCATTTTTGAAAAGTTGACTTCAAGTTCAAGTCTTTGTTTCATTTCCTTATAACTCTTTTCTGCATCAGCAGCTGCTTTTAGTTGTTTAGCAGCTTTTTCTGCATCAGTTAAACCTTTTTCTTCAAAAGCTTTTAACTGGTTTTGGTATCCTTGTAAGGTTTCATTATATTCCCTTTCAAGGTTTGCCTTTTGTGTTTGTAAGGCCTTTGTTACCGCCTTATCAATTTTGCTTTGCATCTCAATGTCTGCTACATTAGTTTCCTTGTTGGCACCTAAATCACCACCATTGTTTGCAAAATTTTGAAGATTTTGTTGATTTTCCATAACTCTCTCCTTTTAAAGTCCTTGAAGTCCTTCATTCCTTCAAGTCCAAATTTATATATAAACACAATCAAATTTGTGGTTATACCTAAAAAAGTGCATAAACATTATCCAGATTACTGAATGTGTCTATGCACTTAACTTAAGGCCTCTATGGGCTCCTATTAAATTGTGAAATAAATAATCAAACTTTCACGAGTCTAAAAGACTGCTTTTTTAGTCCCTATTTTCGTAAGGGTATTCGGTCTTACTTGGGGGTTATAGTAATTACATACTACTTAGCTTGAAAATGCAACTTACCCAAGATTTACTGGACAACGATTATTTAAGAATTTGGTGCTTCTATTCTATAAAGAACAGACCTTTTACAACCATGACAAATATGTCTATTTGTTGGTATTACGGACTTGTCTTGAATATTGAAATTGTAAACTAAGTTACTTTCTGCAAAAACCTTATCACAGAAAGGACATTCAATCTTCTTTAGGTTGTATGGATTCTCTTTCTTTTTTATCTGTTCCATTTGTCTCTCCTTTATTAATGTTTGCATTTGCAGTTAATATATAATTTATTTTATCTGATGGAATATAATAAGCTAACACTGCCCTTTGATATTGTTCTTCTGTTATCACCCCATCATCTTTTAACTTTTTGTAATTTGCCATAACTTTATCAATCTCTTCTTGTGGACTTTCACACAGATTAGATTGTGTAATAACAGTGTCTGGACTGAACAAACCAGTTCCACTAAGAGTTGCTATCATTTGTGCTTCAGATTGACTATTTAAAGTCTTTTCTCTTATAAACCTAATATCAATCTCATTTGTTTTTATAAATCTCAATTGTGTATTATTGTCAAACAAACTCAATCTCTTTATCAGTTCAATTCTTCGCTTTAATGCTTTTTTAAACAATCTTTCTTTATCATTTAGTAACTGCTCAAAAGATTTGTATCCTTCTCGAGTGTTTGCAGCTTCACCAGTATCTCCACCACCACTAGTTTTCGCATTAACGCCATCTGGAACATTCATAATTGTATAAGCCAATCTTGCTAAATTATCACATACAATTTGAGTGTTTGACTGGTCTAATGTGTTGACTATGTGCTTAATATCTGCTGGAAGTCCGGGTTCACCATGAATTTCAACAGCACGATTTTTTCTCATTGTTTTTAGTCTAGTATCATCATAAGAAGTTTTTCCATTCTCATCTGTTGTTTCATCATAGATTGTTGTATTTAAGAAAACTAATAATGCCTCAACAATATCTGAAATATTGTCTAGGCGCTTACTATAAACTGCATTTATACCATTTAATACTGGAATTGCAGGTTCAAAGTCTCCCATTAGTTCATCATTGTTCTCATAAACAACCACCGGAATCATTCCTATGTCGTTTGGAACTTCTGTAACCACTCCATCTATAGCACCAATCTCACTTGTGTCATAAATGAACGCAGACTTATTTGTATAAATGTTGAAATGATAACCATTAGCTTCGCCATTTGTATTGTATTTATGATAGAAATTGAATACAAAAACCATCTCATCTTCATCGTCTTCGCTATATACAGCACAAGTATGATAAGGTTTTAGTCTTTTAATTTGTATGACATCATTTTTCTTGCCGACATACTCATATGCATATCCAAACTTTCCCCTATCACTTTCAATTCTTGAATTGTGTGCTGGTTCTTCAATAACCCTATACATATTCAATAGGTCTTTGAGTGCTTTTTTTTGTAACTCATTATCTGTGCTTATTGGAAGATATTGTGTTTCTTCTCCTATGAATGCATGTTTTATGTTATTGGTAGCAGTTCTCGCCAAATTTATAACCACTTGATAATTTTCAGAGTTTTCATCATCTCTTTTCTTTTCTAGGATAGGTTGTTTACCTCTAAAATAATCATCTAAAAACCTTAAAGTAAAAATTTCCAGAGAGAACTTTGTGAAATAACTTCTAACAATTTCAACAACATTCTCTTTGGTTATATCAGTTGCTTTATATGAAGTAAAATATCTAGTTCTTCCGAAACAAGATGGTTGAACCGATAGTTTTTCAGTTGTGTTTTTCTCTTCTTCACTCATGTTAAACCCCTTTAAAACAACCCAAAGTTTATTTCATTTATTCTGATTATACAAACTATTTTTAAAAAATGCAACAATTTTTCAATACTTTTCTAAATTTTTTGTATTAAAAATAATACAATTTAGCAAATTTTATATGAAATAGGCAAAATTTTAGCTGGTTTAACCTTTTTAGATTCTGTTAAAAACATAAGAGCTAGACTATCTGGAGCATCTTCATGCTTATTTTTGCCATTCTGATTATAAGACAAAACATTCTCAATAAACTTTTGATATTCTACCGTTCTTTCCTTTTTTTCTAATATTTTGATAGATTGAATTTCGGTTGAATATTGAATAATTCTTTGCATTTTTGCATTTGCTGTGTTTGGAGACATCTTTGAAGTAATTCTGCAAATATAATTTTGATTTTTTAACAATTCTTTAACTCTATCTGCATATTCATCTCCACCATTATTCCTTTCAAATGGACATTCATATAATTTATGCTTTTTAATTTTTGTAGCAACTATGGGTTGAGTTATTTCCTTGTTTCCATTATTAAATACAACATCAACCAAATATAAACCATCTTCATATTGATAACAAATTGGTTGTGCAACAAAGTCATTTCCACCCCAAGCGGTATCCACAAATGACAATTTCTTTTTAGGTTCAGTATGTAAATCTGCTCTGCTGAATGTTTTGAAAGAATCTTCACTAAATAATAACCCTTCTCTTTCAATGGGTTGCTGTTGATAAATACAATTCCAAGTTATATTATCCATTCCGGCACGTTCTGATAAATAGTGTTCTGTTGAGAACCCACCCGGATAATCAAAATTGCTTTTATCATTTTCATCTAGTGCCGGGAGTTCAATTATTTTTATTCTAAATTTATTATCAATTTTCAACAACTCTCTAAACTTAACTTGTGGGTCTTGCAAACTCCAAATTGTTCCAATATATAGAATTTTTGCACCCTCTTTTCTTCTTTGTCTAATATCACCATATAAAATTTGCCATTTCTTTTCAAGACGGTCTGGGTTTAATGCTTCTTCCATACCACTTATCAAGTCATCAATGTGCAATAATAAGTCAGCTTCAACTCCACCAGATAAGCCACTCTCTGCAGAACGAAAAGATAAACTTTTATATCTTCTCTCATCTCCAAAATTTATTGTTTGATTTTTTGCACTAACTTGCATATTGTCTTGTAATTCTGGAAAAACCTCAAAAAATTTATATTTATCTCCAGTAATAAAGTTGTTTGATTCTTCATAAAAGGTATTTACCAAACCTGCACTATGTCCAACCGATAAAATTGAATGTTTTGTTCCATTGTGATTTTTTGCACCTAACCAGTTGTCAAACCATATTCCAAGAGTAGATTTTCCAACACGTGGTGGACAAGCAACAAACAATACATCTAGTTTATCATCTGCAAGTTCTTGCAATGCTGTGCATACATCTCGCATTTTTGATTTTTTTCTTGGTTGCCAAAACTTCTCACTATATGGCCTATCTATTTCTGTATAAAGCATAAAACTATCAAAATCATCTCGAGCAGAAAAGTATAAACTTTTTTTGCTTAAGTCAAAAGCTTTGTTTCTATATTCTGTTGTAAATTTTGCATTTCTCATGATAAAAGAAAGAGCATTGCGAACAATTTTGATATTTATTTTGTTGGTTAAGTCTTTTACCAAATCACCATATTTGTCTCTTAAAATTCGCAAATATTCAAATAATCTTTCACAATCAACAAGTTTAGGAACTCCATTAAGGTTGTTGATATACTCATAGATCGGAAGAGCGTCGTGTAGGGAAAGAGTGTAG
>CARFEX010000006.1 GCA_948971535.1 uncultured Eubacteriales bacterium
GGTGCTAAAATTGAGAATGGCATTATGTTAAATAATGGATTAAACGTGCTTTATAGAATAGAAAAAGAAAAAAGAGAAAGAGAAAATACTCAAAATGAAATTGTTTCATCTTATGACGGCGAAGAAACTTCTATATAAAATTGTACATATATAAATTTAAAAAAAAGAGCTTATTTTGAGCTCTTTTTTGATGTTTGTGTTTGTTTTTTAGTTTGAGATTTTTTTTGAGGTGGTTCTACTTCTTTTTTAATTGTTACTTTTGTTGCTTCAATTTTTACCTCTTCTGCTTTTTCATTTTTTGATTTTTTATCTTTTTTTGATTTTTCTTTTTTTGATTTTTTACCATCTTTTTTTATATTGAAGATTTTTGTCAAGGCTTCAATTGCGTTTTCATCTTTCTTTCTTTCTTTTTCTTCACGTTTTGGAAGACCTTTTCCTGATACTGGCATTTTTACATTGTCTTTTCTTTCACGCACTTCAAGTTGATTATAAGGAACAGAAATATTTTTACGCTTAAACTCGTTATATACATTTTCCATTACATAATAGTATACATCCCAATAATCTTCATTATCGCACCAGCAATTAGCGAAGAAATCAATGCTACTTGCACTCAAATATTTTAAACGACAGAATGGTTCTGGGTCAAGATAAATTTTTCCATTGCTAACCATAACATCGGTCACAATTTTCTTTACTGCTTCTACATCACTTTCGTAAGCTACTGAAAATGTGAAGTCCACCCTACGCTTTGGATAAGCACCAAGGTTTGTTACATTGTTATTTAAAAGTGTGCTGTTTGGCAAAGTTATCTTTTTATTATCTGGCGTATTTAGAGTTGTAAACATAAAGTTAATATCAGTTATATTACCTTCAACTCCATTGGTTATTATGTAATCACCTTTTTTAAACATATGGCTTGAAATTATAATGATGCCATTTGCAACGTTTGCTATAGCATTTTGTAGTGCCATACCTACAGCCAATATTATAGCACTAAATGCAGTCAAGATACCTGTAACTTCTATACCAAGTTGAGAAAGCAATAAAAGTATTAAAAGTAGCCACAAAATAAATTTTAATATGGTGCAGATAAATTGCTGTGCAATTTTTTCCATACGTGTGTGTTTCAAAATTTTTCTTGTTAAAGATAAGAGTATTTTAATAACAATAATACCTATAACTAAAATAGCAACGAACCACAGAATGTTCCAAGCATTTGATTTGAAATATGTACAAATATCATTCCATATTTTTGCCCAATCCATAAAGTTATACCTCCTTTGAATATGTGAAAATTATACTACTGCAAAAAATTTTAGTCAAACATTTTTCTTGGTTTTTCGCCATAAAAATTAATTCTTATTTCGCTGTACAAAAACTTTTAATTTATGTTAAAATTGAATTGTAAAAAGGAGAAAATATGAAAACAACAAAGGAATTTCGAGACTTTATTTTAGAGCAGTTGCGTGCTCTCGAAAACATCACTTGCAGACCAATGATGGGCGAATATCTTTTATATCATGATGGAATTTTGTTCGGCGGTTTGTACAATAATCGACTTTTAATCAAAGTTTGCGAAACTAACGAAGAGTTTGGAATGCGTAAAGACTTACCTTATAATGGTGCAAAACTTATGTATAACTTTGAAGAACTTGACGATACAGACCTTTTAAAAACAGTTGTTTTAGCAACTTGTGAAGGACTAACTAAAAAGAAAAAATAAGATATTTAATTAAAAATACCTATAATTTTGCTTAAAAATATTAAAAAGTTTGAATTTTTCTTATAAATTGTTAATTAATTAAATTTTTGCTTAAAATATTAAAAAAAACCTATTATTTTGTGCTTTCTTGCATTTAAAAAAACTGCCTAGAATTAAGCAGTTAAAATCCAAGTGAGATGAGGATTGCTCGATTGACTTCTCTCATTTTTTCTTCGCCAAGCGAAGTGACCTTTTCTCGAAGTCTGCGTTTGTCAAGAGTTCTTATTTGTTCGAGAAGTGCCACCGAATTTTTGGGCAAATTGTATTTTTCAGCTGATAGGTCTATATGCGTTGGCAATTTTGCTTTGCCGAGCTGACTTGTTATGGCTGACACTATCACTGTTGGCGAATACTTGTTACCTATATCGTTTTGAATTATTAGCACAGGACGAACGCCACCCTGTTCACTTCCAACAACAGGGCTAAGGTCAGCATAATAAATTTCACCTCTTTTTATCTGTTCTTCCATACTTCCTTTCTAACTCAAAATGGTCTACGAGCTCGGCTTTCTCCAGAGCAACAATTTCCCCTGAAAGAGCAGAAAATGTGTTTGGATATGCCTCTACTTGCATATTATGTTCGTTTATCTCAAAAGTTGACAGCTCGCTTTGACGCAAAATGTCTAAATGACGAGAAGAGCTGTTTTTTGCGTAAGCTTTCATCTCTTTTTGATAAGAATTTTTCTTTGACATAATTATCTCCTTGTAAAAGTTTTTTAAACTCATTTTTAGCATGTTTTAAAAATCCTCTTTTATTCGCATAAAAAAAAGAGCATGCCGAACATACTCAAAACTTTAAAATTTTATACTATAATAGCTATTGCAGTTGCATACTCTTTTGTATGTGAAAGTGAAACTTCTATCTTTTTACCTTTAAAAGCGGTGTTAAATTTTTCAAGAGCCACACCATAAAGTTTAACATAAGGCTTGCCACTTTCTTCATGACATAGTTCTATATCAAGAAAGGTAACTTTGCTTTTCTCGCCCAACCCAAGTGCTTTCATAACCGCTTCTTTAACACAAAATAATGCAGCAACCTTTTGTTGGCGGAGGTTTGAGCACTTTGACTTGCAGATATATTCGGCCTCCGCCGGATGAGCTATGCGTGACAAAAATTTATCGCTGGTTTCAACCCTACTCACTTCAACTAAATCAATTCCCACCATTCTCTACCTCTCTAACCACAGACGACACAACATCAAAGCCAAATCCTTTTGATACAAGGTGACTATACAATTTTTGTTTTAGTTTTATATCAAGTTCCCTATTTTTAAGATACTTTTTAGTTAAAGCCAAGCAAGTCTCTTTTTCTTCATCATCATTTAGGTTTTCAGACAACACCTCTTCGATAATCTCTCCGTCAACACCCTTTGACAAAAGTTCATATTTGAGTTTTTTTCTGCCCTTAGTTTTGGAGTATGAGCGAACATAATTTTCAGCATAAGTACGGTCATTGATATATCCATATTCGGTTAACTTTTCTATCGCCCTTTCAACACATTCTTCAGGAAAGGTTTTGCTGAGCAGATAATCTCTGATTCCCTTTTCCGTTTTCATCCCCTTTTCAAGATAGGAAAGCGCTCTATCAAAAGATGCTAAATCACCATTTTCAATCTTGATTTTTTCTAGACTCTCTTTATCTATATCCTGCCCTGTTTTGAGTTTATACTTTGCAAGTATCTCGGCTTCAAAAATCCCTATATATCCAGAATCGGAATATAGATGATAACGGTTACCTTTGCCAATTTTTTTTATCTCAGTTATTTCCATTTTCAACCATTTTCAATAGCTCGCCAGCAACTTTTGTATATATTCTAACAAGTCCACCAGCACCAAGCTTGATACCGCCAAAGTATCTGACTATAAATATACAAACGTTTTTTGCCCCACGTTTTTGTATAACCGACAAAATCGGTCTACCAGCAGTTCCGCTAGGCTCACCGTCATCAACTGCACGCTCGCAAAAAGGATTTTCAATCGAACACGCCCAGCAGATATGTGTTGCCTTTTTATATTCCTTTTTAAGAAAACTAAGCCCCTCTTTTATCTTGCCCTCGTCAGCATTTTCAATCAAAAAACCATAAAATTTGGATTTTTTCTCAATTATTTCAACCGACTTTGTAAAAATACTCTCTGCTTGCAATTAGTCCTCCAATCCGCAAAGATAATCAGTTGAAACATTAAAAAATTTTGCTAAAGTTATAAGTGTTTCTATGTTTGGAGTTCTTTCACCATTTTCCCAACGACATATAGATGCATTAGCAACTCCAATTTTTCTTCCAAGCTCCCTAGTAGATAAACCAAATTCTAAACGCAAATTCTTTAATCTTTCAGAAAAAACTTCCATTTTGCACTCCTTATTAACTAAATATACACCAAATGGTAACAAAAAACTTGACTGATACCAAATTACATCATATAATACATAATATATGATGCCGTTTGGCATCGCACTTATTAAAAGGAGTTAATATGAAAAACAAGGAAAAAGACATTGATTTAAAAAAGGTTATCAATGTTGAGTTGATAAAAAAATTTATGCGAGATAATAATCTCTCGCATAAACAATTTGCAAAATTATGTGGTATAGGTGTAGGAAAACTTGAAGGTGTTTTGAAAGGTCGAAACGGAAACGGGTTTAACATTCTTTTTATAGCAAGTGCTATGGGTATTTCGGTCAACGAGCTTATCGATATTGATGCTATTTCAAAACAACTTTGATAAAGTTTTTCTTGCCTTTTTTAAGGAGGATTGAGTTATCTTTGAAATCATCTTTTTTAACTACAAGAGCAAAGCTTGTAACTTTTTTTCCATTCATTGCGATAGCTCCGCCCTCTATCATACGGCGCGCATCGCTCTTTGATGAGCAAAGTTTTGTGTTTGCAAGAAGGTCGCAAATGCCAATTCCGTCGCCAAGCTCGGCTACAGAAATTTCAAACTCTGGTGCGTCATTTCCGCCTTGAGTGAAAAGGTTTTCACTCATTTGTTGAGCTTTGATAGCGTCATCTTCACCACGAACAAATTTGGTGATTTCATAGCACAATTTCTTCTTTGCTTTAACGATATCTTCTTTTATCATTGCACGAACTTCGTCCATTGCAATATCAGTGAAAAGAGCATACATCATTTCTACGCACGCGTCAGGAGTTTGATAAACGCCTTGATAGAAGTCATAAGCCGAAATCTTATCTCTATCAATCCAGATAGCACCCTTTTCGGTCTTGCCCATTTTCTTGCCCTCTGGTGTGAGAAGAAGTGGATTTGTTGCACCTATCATTTGTCTATTTTTATTATCAATAAAATTGAGCTTTCTTGCAAGTTCAACCCCCGCAACAATATTGCCCCATTGGTCAGCACCACCCCATTCGAGCGAGCATCCATACTCAGCATTAAGGTGAACAAAATCATAAGCTTGCATTGGCATATAACCCATTTCAAAGAAAGTAAGTCCGCCCTCTCTTATGCGGTTTGCATAAATTTCATTTGACATCATTTTGTTAACATTAAAGTGAACGCCCACCTCACGCATAAAGTCAATGTAAGTGAGATTTTTAAACCAGTCAGCATTGTTAACAATAATTGCAGGATTTTCTCCGTCAAAATCAAGAAAAACTTTAAGAGAATTTTTGATTTTTTCTATATTATTTTCAATATCCTCTTTTGAAAGCATTTTTCTTAGTTCTGTTTTTCCACTTGGGTCGCCGATACTTGAAGTTGCTCCGCCCATAAGTAAAACCACTCTATGACCTGCCTTTTGGAAACGCCTTAAAATGCAGAATGGCACGCAGTGACCAATATGCAAACTATCCATTGTTGGGTCAGTGCCTTCATATAGTGCAATAGGTTTATCACCCTCAAGCATTTTTTGAAGAGCTTCTTCATCAGTACACTGATACAAAAGCCCTCTTTCCTTTAATACCTTAAACAAATTTTTATCAATTTTAGTCATACATAGCTCCTTGCTGGTGAAACAACTTTCACCTAAATAATTAACATAACAATTATAAAAAACTGCAAGTTTTTTGTCAACAAAAAAAATCGCAAATTCAATCAACTATGAATTTGCAATAATTTTTTATTCATCCAATAACTCTTCATATTTGCATTTAAAAAATTCACACAACTTACAAAAGTTTGAAAGTGTTGGTTCACGTTTCATCAACAGCCATTTAGATATGGTACCTTCTGCACAACCTATCGCTTGTGCAATCTCTTTTCCTGTTACATCGTTCACTTTCATTAAAGTACGTAAATTTTCACTAAATATTTTTTTATAATCTTTTTCCATATTTAATAATTTAACCTTTTTTAATTAACTAACTAAATCCCAAAAATCACAATCCAACACTTGTAGAATCTTGCATATGTACTCTAAATTTGGTGAATTTTTGCCTACAATCCATTTAGATACAGTAGATGTATCACAACCAAGTGCTTTCGCAAAAGATGCTGGAGTTTCAAAACCCGCATTTTTTATAAGTAATGGCAAATTTTTTCTAAAATTTTCATAACAATTAGAATACAAACCTTACTCCTCTAACAAATCATTAGGTTGACAATTCAAATATTCACATAATTTACAAATGTTAGAAAGAGTTGGCTCACTTCTCATAAGTATCCATTTTGAAACTACAGAATCGCTACACCCTATTGCTAGAGATACTTCCTTTTTATTAACTTTGTTCTCTTTCATAATTGCTGTTAAGTTTTCACTAAATATTTCTTGATATGATTTTTTCATAGTAATATATTACATCGACAATTAAATATATTTTTCATAACGTAAAATATTACGTCAGTATTCTTTTTATTTGACTTTTCGTAACAAAAAACCTTATACTAATCTTGCATAAGGTCTTCAAATGTACAATTAAGAAATTTGGTGATTTTATAAATATATGATAATGTTGGCTCAGATTTCATCTTTATCCATTTAGAAACGTGTGAACAAGAAGTGCCAATCCCCTCAGCTAACTGAGTTTGGTTTTTCTCCCTTTCATCCATTATCATAAGTAAGTTTCTACTAAATATTTTTCTCAAATCCCTTTCCATAATAATATTTTAGCTGAAACTTTTTATTTTATCATCAAAAGGGAAAATTTTCCCAAGAAAAGACGGAGGTTTAACATGGAAGTACTAGACACAATGTACATACAAATGAGAATGTCCAAACTTGGAATTACAAACACAGATGTAGAAAAATATTTTAATTGGCATTCTTCTCGATTTTGTAAAATGATTGAAACACATGCCTCTACTATGACAAGGCTTCAAGCTTTTAGATTATCGCTATTTTTAAAATGCGATTTTAGAAACTTATTTCTTTATCCTGATAGCATTGATTTTGAAAAAATGGACTTAGAACAAAGAAAATATTATAAGCCTAAAAATTTGAGATAGTTTTTTTTCGACCTTATGCACTCTCTCATTTTTTTTTATTTTCTCTTTTTATTTCATCTATTAATTTTGCTTTGATTTTTTTGGCTTTTATTATACAATTATTTTCGGAGGAATTTTAAAATGAGTTGTCCTAGAAATATGGTAGGTTTTGGCCCATCACCTATCCCTGAAGAAGCAAAATGGGTACAGACAAAAGAGATTTCACAGATTAGTGGATTTTCACATGGTTGTGGCAAGTGTGCCCCTCAGCAAGGCACTTGCAAGCTTACTTTAAATGTTAAAGACGGCATTATTAAAGAGGCGCTTGTTGAAACTATTGGTTGCTCTGGTATGACACACTCTGCTGGTATGGCGGCTGAGATTTTGCCTGGCAAGACACTTCTCGAAGCTCTTAACACTGATCTTGTTTGCGATGCTATAAATGATGCAATGAAAAACATCTTTTTGCAACTTGTTTATGGAAGAAGTCAGTCTGCTTTTTCTGAAGGCGGGCTTGAAGTTGGCGCTGCACTTGAGGATCTTGGCAAAAATCTTGCGAGCAATGTTGGAACTGTTTATTCTCGTGAGGACAATGGCACTAGATATTTAAATCTTGCGGAGGGCTACATCACAAGACAAGGGCTTGACGAGAATGGTGAGATTATCGGTTATGAATATGTGTCTGTTGGCACACTTATGAACCTTCTCAAAGATGAAAAAATGGATGCGAGAGAGGCTATCAAAAAGTCGACCAAGACTTATGGAAGATTTAGCGAAGCTGTTACTATTATCGACCCAAGGAGGGTTTAAGCATGAACTACGAAACTAAATATGCCTCTATCAAAGAGGTTTTGAAAAAGTATGGAATGAAGAGCCTTGACGACGCTAAGGATATTTGCGACAAGGCTGGAATCAACGTTGAAGAGATTGTTAAAGGTATACAACCCATCTGCTTTGACAATGCTGTTAAAGGTTATGAACTTGGCACTGCTATTGCTATTAAGTCTGGTGCAAAAAATTCAACTGAAGTTGCACTCAAAATTGGCGAGGGATTGCAAGCTTTTTGCGTGAAAGGGTCTGTTGCTGATGAGCGTCAGATTGGTATTGGTCATGGCAGACTTGCGTCTATGCTTCTTGATGAAAAAACTAAAAGTTTTGCTTTCCTTGCAGGACACGAAAGTTTTGCAGCAGCCGAGGGAGCTATGGGAATTGTGAGAACTGCCAACAAAGTTCGCAAAACTCCCCTCAATGTTATACTTAATGGTCTTGGAAAAGATGCTGCATATATCATCGCAAGAATTAACGGTTTCACATATGTGAACACAAAGTTTGACCACTATAAGAACGAACTTAAAGTGCTTGGCGAAAAGAGATTTTCTAATAGCGAAAAAGCGAACGTGAAAGTTTATGGTGCTTATGACGTGCCTGAAGGTGTGGCTATTATGATACACGAAAAGGTTGACGTTTCTATTACTGGAAACTCAACAAATCCTGTGAGATTTCAACACCCTGTTGCTGGAACTTACAAAAAATGGTGCAATGAGAATGGGCGCAAGTACTTTTCTGTTGCGTCTGGCGGTGGAACTGGAAGAACTCTTCACCCTGACAATGTTGGGGCTGGGCCTGCTAGTTACGGTTTGACTGACACTATGGGTAGAATGCACTGTGACGCTCAATTTGCTGGGTCATCCTCAGTACCTGCGCACGTTGCAATGATGGGCTTTATTGGAATGGGCAACAACCCTATTGTTGGAGCGACAGTTGCACTTTCAGTTGCCGTTGCTACGAGAAAATAGAAAAAATTATACTTTTTTAAATCTTTTAAAAGCACACAAAAAATACTCGTTTCAAACACAGCATTTTTGCTTTTCTAAAAAAAACACCAAAATCGGTGTTTTTTTATTTCGTAGTTTTATTATTCTTGTTCACAATTTTCTTTATTCAACAATTCTTGTTCATTATTTTGTTTGTTTTTGTTTTCCACTGACTGAATAAGCTCTGGTAAAACAACAAATTTTCCATTTGTTTGATTTACTAATAAATCTGCATAAGTTGTTCCATCACTATTATCAAGCATAATGCCTGAAGCATTGCATTCATACTCTATAACTTTATCATAAGGTGTTGGAACTGCTAAATTTTTTGTTAAAGCTCTATACTTATTTACCAAATATTGTCCAAGAGCATCAATATAATTTTCGCCAAACTTAATTACGCTTTTTCTTCGCAAAGCAAAGGTTAATTCTCTAAATGGAGCTTTGAATGTTTGACGATTTTTACGGCCTATAACTGCCACTGCATTGAATGGACTATAAATAATTTTGGTTAAAAAATAATTGTTTAAACCAAACTCATAATCTTCTTTTCTATCAAATACAATACCTATATAAAAATCGCATTTACTTAAATAATTTGATAGCTCCTTAATTTTATCAGGCGCTATTGCACTACAACCACCAAGTTGCATTCTTGAAAGTTCTTTATCATTGTTTGTTCTATAAACCTTGCGTGTGAGTTTATTTAACTCCTTTACTGACAAATAAAAATTTGGGGCAGAAAACTGTCCACTTAAACTTGCTTGATTAGGTTTTAATAGTTCTTCTTGTTTAAGCATTTTTTACCTCGTCCGTTATTTTACTACAAAGCATAATATGTTGTCAAGAGAAAATTTGATGTCTTTTTTATTTAATTTTTTCTTCTTACTTTTACAAAAAAATCAGTATAAACTGATTTTTACTCTATTTCTTCATTTAGATTTATAACCGTAGTCCCGCTATTTTCGTCATCTTTAATGACTTTGTCGTTTTCAAGAGCTTTTTTCTCTTGTCTTTTCTTATATTCTGCTTCAATTTCTGGTTGCATTATAAACTTTACTTTTCGTCTTCCATATAGAATGTCATTATAATTTAAGGAATAATTTTTATCAAGCATCAAACCTGCATTTAAACACTCTTCTTGAAACTTTAATTCAATCATTTCGCTATCATTTGGATTTTCTGCTAATTGTCTTTTATAATTATACATAATAAATGACACAAGCAAATTCAAATATGGCTCACCATACTCTTTCAAAGTTTCTTGTCTAAGCTTATTTGTAAGTTCGGTGAAAGGTTTTTTCACCTTTTCTTTACCTTTGCAACCTACAATTGCAATTGCGGCAACTTCACTGAATGCAATTTCCGTACGAAAATAATTTGGCAACCCACTCCTATCTTCTACTATGTTAAAAATAATACCTTGATAACCAAAACCCATCTTACTTTTGTTAAACATTATATTTATTTTTTCAAGAGTTGGCTTATTCATCGGTACACATGAACCAAGTTGCATACAAGATTCACCTTTTTCTAAGCGTTTGTCATAAACTTTGCGAGTCAATTTACTCAACTGTTTTCTTGTCAAATAATATCTTTGTGCTCTAAAAATTTGAGTATCTTTAAAACTTCTGTTTGAGTTTAAGTTCGAATATGGTTGTTCTTTCTTTAACATTATTCACCTCAATATTATTGTAAACTATAAAAAGATGTTTGTCAATACTCAAATTACTTGCTTTTAAGGCTAAAAGGCTGATATAATAAAAGTGTGATAAAAATAAGAAAAAGTTGGCATGAACTACTAAAATCAGAATTTGAGAAGCCTTATTTTAGCGAGCTTCAAAACTTTTTAGCGGTCGAATATGCCACAAGAACAATTTATCCTAAAGAAGAAAATATTTTTAATGCACTCAACTATGTCCCTTTCGACAAAGTAAAAGTTGTTATTATTGGGCAAGACCCTTATCATGAACCAAATCAAGCACAGGGCTTATCTTTTTCTGTACCTGAAAATGTAGAAATACCGCCCTCACTTGTTAACATTATGACAGAAATTGAAAGTGACCTTGGTGTAAAGTGCTTACCAAGTGGCGACCTTTCTAGATGGGCAAAACAAGGTGTTTTACTTCTCAACACTGTACTAACTGTTAGACGTGGTTTTGCAAATTCACACAAAGGTAGGGGCTGGGAAAATATTACATCTCAAATTATTAAATTGCTTGGCAATCGTAAAGAGCCTATTGTATTTTTACTTTGGGGTAGTTTTGCTCAAAGCTATGCTGAGTTTATTGCGCCTCATCACTTTGTACTCAAAGCACCGCACCCTAGTCCACTTTCAGCCTATCGAGGATTTTTTGGTTGTAAACACTTTTCTAAATGCAATCAGTTTTTAAGTGAGCATGGACAAGAGCCTATTGATTGGAAATAATTTTTAATATGTTTTTTAAATAAATCCGCATTAATAAAAAAAGATGAATTCAGATTTTGAATTCATCTTTTTTATATATATTTTAATGAAATTTATTTGTTATCTTTCTTTGCTTTTTCAATTTGAGCTTGAATTTTTTCAATTTCAGCTTTGATTTCAGCATTTTGTGTTGTAAGAACATTGTAAATCTTTTCAAGAAGTGGGTATCTTTCTGCATTCTTTGTCATTACTTCTTGGCAATGTTCAACTGAAAGTTTAAGTCCATCGAGAAGGTCAAGGTCTTCTGAAAGTTTCTTTGCTTTTTCTTCATCAATATCAGCATAGTTATTTACACCGTAAAGCACTACTTTTTGTTTTGCTACAAGAGCTTCTTTTCTACGAAGTTTCTTTTCGTCATTTTCAAGTGTTTTCTTCACTCTACGAAGAGGAACAAACTCCTTCTTGCAAGCACGAAGTTCTTTTTCGTTAGCTTTAAGTTTTTCTTCAGCTACAACAAGTTTTTCTTCAAGCTCGTTAAGGTCATAAACGATATCTTCATTTCCTGCAAGCATTGCTCTCTTTGCATTAAGTTCTGCCATAAGTGCTGCGTTTCTTGTTCTTTCTGCATTAAGTTCTTCTCTTGCTTTTGCGAGTTCTTCAGTTAACATTTCTTCATCTTCCTCTTCAACATTTTCAGTTTCTTCTTGAAGTTCTTCTTCCTCTTCTTCTACTACTTCATTCTCAGAAGTTTCTTCGCTAATATCCAAAGTTTCTTCTGTTTCAGCTTCTTCTTCGTTTTCCTCTACTTCTTCGTCAGAAGTTTCTTCTACTTCTTCTTCCTCTTCGTATTCTTCTTCCTCTTCTTCATCGTCAGAAGCTTCAGCCATACGAGCGAGACGCTCCATAAGTTCTCTTCTTCTTTGCTCGATATAAGAGTCTTTATCTTCAGTAGTTTCTTCTACTTCTTCGTCTTCCTCTTCTTCTACTTCTTCTTCCTCAGCAGACTCAACTTCCTCTTCTTCAACTGAGGTTTCTTCTGCTTCTGCTTCTGGGTCATAATTTTCTACGATTGCACCGCTATAAAGAAGGTCAGCGATTTCTGGAACATTTTTAAGTTGTTCGCCATCTTCACCAAGATTTTCAATTTCATTGCGAAGCTTTTCTGTTTCTTTATCCTTTTTAACTTCAATTGTCTTGTCATCCTTTTTACGATTTGCAAGACTCATTATGATATCTCCCATAAAGTATAGCAAGAAACCGCCTGCAATAATGATACCCAAAATTACTACAACTGTGATGATAACTGTGTTTGTCATAAATTTCACTTCCTTTTTTAATTTTTTGCTCTTTCCACTTATTAAATTGGTGGAGACGGCGGGATTTGAACCCGCGTCCGAAAAGTTAACTTAAAGTTTTTCTACGTGTGTAGTTTGTGAATTTTTCTTATCAAAGCCTGCTCACAAACAAACTGCTTTGACCAGTCGTTTATATTTTCTATAACTATAGCGACAAACTCATTATAGAATTTTGACTATTAATGATACTCACATGCAATTTAGTCACTTTTGCAAGGAGCAGGTCAAACTTTTGTTGACCGATAATTGTTAATAAACTTTTCAGATTAGGCAGCAAGAGCTACTGGTCTAGCAAAGTTCATTTTCACAGTTTTATTTTCTGCGTTTATTTTTTTGCCCATTTTTAGGTAGGCTGGGCGCTACCACACGCTTTACGCTTTAACCTTAATCTCTCCGTCGAAACCAATAACGCCCCCATGTGGGAACTGGTTATAAGTTTTTAAGAGCTTGGTCGATGTCCCTTTTGATTGCTTTATCTCGAAGGACAGCTCTTTTATCATAAAGTTTCTTTCCCTTTGCAAGACCTATCTCAATCTTGACTAGCCCATCTTTTAGATATACTTTTGTCGGAACGATTGAGTAGCCTTTTTCTTTAACCTTGCGGTCTAGCTTTTGGATTTCCTCTTTATGTAAAAGTAATTTTCTAGTTCGCTTTGGTTCATAACTCGATGTTAATCGGTCTTTGCTATAAGGTTTAATGTAACAATTTTTTAATAATGCTTCATTATCATTAATTAATATGAAACTATCACTTAAATTGATACCACCATCTCTTATGGCTTTAACTTCATAACCTTCAAGCACGATACCAGCTTCAACTAGGTCTGAAACGAAGAAGTCGAAAAAAACTTTCTTGTTATTAAATATTATCTTCATCTCGCCTCCTATTATAACACCCCTTTTTATATATTTCAATACCCAATTTAAATTTTTTTTAAAAAATAACGTTTTTTTGCTATTTTTTATATGAAAAATCCACTTTTCTTGTAAAAATATTGGCATTTGCAACAATTACATCTATTTTATCACCAATAGAAAATACAAATTTTGAACCTTTAAGTTTTAAAGATTTCTCCATAAACAGATACTCATCTTGTGGTAAGTCTTCGATACGAAGCAGTCCTTCAACACTATTTTCAAGTCCAACAAAAAGCCCATAACTTGTAACTGATGTTATAATTCCCTCAAAGCTTTCACCAATATGGTCTTTCATAAGATATGCTTTCCAAAGGTCATCAACATCTCTCTCTGCACTATCTGCGTTTCTTTCAGTTGCACTAGCCTGCTCGCCAGCCTCATATACAAATGTAGTCAGCTCTTCTTTTCTAACTTTTGAAAACTTCTTTTTATGCAAATATTCTTTTATTATTCTATGGATAGTTAGGTCTGGATAACGTCTGATTGGTGAAGTAAAATGACAATAATTTTCAAGTGCCAAACCAAAATGTCCTAAATTTTGATTCGTGTACCTTGCTTTTTGCATTGAACGGAGAAGAACTTTGTTAACTGTTTCAGTATATTCATGTCCGTCAATAAGTTTAAGTAAGGTCTGATAATATTCTGGTTCTATTACATTTGGAATATTTGGAACACGCAAACCTAACCCTTTGATAAAATCTAATGCATTTCTAAGTTTTTCTTTTCTAGGTGCTTCATGGACACGATAAACAAAAGGAAGTCCTTTTTCATGAAACTCTTTTGCTATAACTTCATTTGCTAACACCATGAAGTCTTCAATAAGTCTATGTGCATCATTACGTTCACGTTTTTCTACTCCGATTGCCATACCATTTTCATCAAAAATGAATTGTGACTCTGGAATTTCAAAATCAAGATACCCTGCATTTTTCTTTTTTTGTTGCAAAATTTTTGAAAGTTCATTCATAAGTAATAGGTCTTTTTTCAACTTTTCCGCTTTTGCAGAAGCCTTTTCGCCTAAAATAACTTTGTAAGCTTCTGTATATGTCAATCGAGCCATACTTTTTATTACACTTTCGAATATTTGATAATTTTTAACCTTTCCCTCTTTATCAACTTCAATAACGCATGATAAAGTTAGGCGCTCTACACCTTCATTCAAAGAACATATACCATTTGAAAGTTTTTCTGGTAACATTGGCAAAACTGAGGTCGGAAAATATACCGATGTTCCACGATTGAATGCTTCTTCTTCAAGTGCTGTATCATATTTGACGTATTCACCTACATCTGCAATATGAACTCCTAAAAGGTAACCTTTTGCAGTTTTTTTGATAGATACCGCATCGTCAAAATCTTTTGCGTCCTCTCCGTCAATAGTAAATATCCTTTCTTTTGTAAGGTCAACTCTACCTTTTTTTTGATAAGCTTTTACTGTATGAGGAATTTTTTCTGTTTCATCTATAACTTTTTTAGGGAAGTATTCATAAAGATTATGTTCACGTATTATACCAAGCTCCATAGCCTTTACATCATCGCTTTTCCCTAATACTTCAACCACCTGACCAAGAATATTATCTGACTTTGTTCTATTGATATTTATTACAACTCTATCATTTTGCTCAAACATTAATTTTGATTTTGCAAGTCTGATTTTAAAAGGAATATGATTGTTATCAGGCTCCAAAAAATATGTGTTGCCAATTTTCTCTACTATTCCAACCACATTTTCAACTGATTTATATATTTTAACTACATTTCCGTCACTGCCTTCATCGCCTTGATAACTAACTTTTATTATAACCCTATCGCCATCAATAGCATTCAAAGTTTTATTGGCTGGAATAAAGATATCATGCTCACCTTTAACGTTTCCTGTTTGGCAAAATCCAAAACCTCGTGCATTCCCAAGAAACAATCCTTTTTCATAACCATGTGAAGGAATTGTGATAAACTTTCCCTTTCTTACCTCAAAAATATCACCGTTATCTATTAATTTTTGAAACTCGGCTTTTATTGTACTTTGAGTGGCATTAAAATTTTTTGCCATAAAGCAAAAAAGATTGTTCAGACCTGAATAGACCAAACTATCTTTTTTTAACAAATTTAAAATCTTTTCTCTTAATAACATTCTCTTACCCTACAAAATTATTTTGCAGCAATCAATTTTGTTACAAAGTAAAGTATTATACATACAGCAGCAATAGAAGCCATAATAATGGTAGTGAGTTTAAGCTTTCCATCCCTTGAAGATCCTTTGTTCTGTGCATAATAGCTTTCTTGCGAACCAGTTACCGCATCAATACCATTGTTTGAATCGTTTGATTGCATAAGCGTAGTTACAATAATAGTAATCGCACATACAATAACTATAAAAAACATGATATAACGGAAAATTGGTAAAAATTTTGCCCAAAAGTCGCCTATTAATTGGTCATCTGCTAACATTGTTGAAATAAAGTTCATCTGTTTCTCCTTTTTAATACATTGTACATAACCATACTATTGCCAAAATTACTATTATCAGTAATAACGTTTGTCCCCATTTAAACACAAACTTTGTTTTTCCAATAGAAGCTCGAAACACATTCCAAAACAAAAGTAGTGCGATAACTGACAGCATGCAAATGAGTATAGTTACTCCTACATCCCCAATATTAAGATTGACCCATTCGTTGACATCTTGAAAAAAGCCAGCGATTAAGCTTAACATAATCATTCCCTCCATTTGAGGATATTATAACACAAAGATAAT
>CARFEX010000007.1 GCA_948971535.1 uncultured Eubacteriales bacterium
CAGCAAAAAGTTCTTTGATAGAATCTTCAATTCTAAAACAAAAGTTTTTGCCTTTGCAGTTTTTTCTAGCTTTCTTATTTCTAGAAATTCTGCAACTTGTCATAATAATATCATCATTTTCCATCAAAGCAAGCATTTCTTTAACAAAATCAGGGTGATAAAAGTCGTCCGCATCACAGAAGGCGATAAATTCACCATTACATAAAGAAAGCAATTTATTTCTAGTTTTTGCTATGCCTTTATTATCTTGGCTATAAACTTTCAATCTATTATCGCAATAGCTATTCAAAATTTCTAGAGTATGGTCAGTTGACCCATCGTTAATTACAATAATTTCCAAATTTTTGTATGATTGTGAAAGAAGCGAGTTGATGCATCTTGCTATAGTTTTATCCCCATTGTACACAGGAACAGTAATAGAAACGAGCGGTTTATTCATAAAATTAAAATCTCCTAAAAGTAATCCACATTCAATTTATCACGGGGGGGGGACTTGTCAAGCAAAATTTAAACAAATTTGAAAAATTTACTATAAAGATGATTTTAAATAAAGTTAAGAATTGAAAAATTCTTCTTTTTTATTAGTACTTTTTCAATTAAAATGTACATATTTTGCATATTTTTATGTGTTAAAATTTTGGTAAGCAAGGAGGCGAAAATGCATATAAAAAGCAAAATTTATAAAAATACTCTATATGTACTTTTATGTGGAGAACTTGATGAGCACTCTGCAACACATACAAGAATGGTGCTAGATAACACATTTGCAGGAGTAAATTTTAGTCAAATAATAATAGACTTGTCAGAACTAGAGTTTATGGATAGTACAGGTATAGGTGTCTTGATAGGACGTTATAAAAAAATGAAGAACCGCAATATCCCAATTTTTATTTGCAATCCTTCCACGCATGCAGAAAAAATATTTAAGATGACTGGGCTTTATGAAATCATGCCTAAAATAGTTTAAGGAGTAAATATGAAGAAGAGTATAAGTAATGTATTTGAAATGACATTTCAAGCCGAATCAGTAAATGAAGGTTTTGCACGTGTTTGTGTATCCGCTTTTTGTTTGCAATTAAATCCAACACTGGATGAAATTTCTGATATCAAAACAGCAGTAAGTGAAGCTGTTACAAATTGTGTAGTTCATGCTTATCCAAATAGAAAAGGTATGATAAAACTTAGATGTGAAATTCTCGGCAACGATATAAAAATTGAAATAAGTGATGAAGGTGTAGGAATAACTGATATAGAAAAGGCAAGAGAACCGTTTTTTACAACCAAGCCAGCTGATGAACGTAGTGGTATGGGATTTGCTGTTATGGAAGGATTTATGGATAAAGTTGAGGTATTGCATGGCGAAAATGGCAAGGGTATAAAGGTAATAATGACAAAAGCAATATCATCAAATTGTGCAGTACTGGTAGGTGAATAATGCTTGAAACTGAAAAGACTCTTGAACTTGTCTTAGAAGCTCAAAAGGGCAGTCAAGAAGCAAAGTCTATTTTGGTTGAAGAAAACTCTCCACTAATAAAAAGTGTAATTAAACGTTTCAAAGATAAAGGTGTAGAATATGATGACCTTTATCAGATAGGTTGTATCGGTTTTTTAAAAGCGATAAACAATTTTAATCCAGATTTTGGAGTAAAATTTTCAACCTATGTTGTGCCTATGGTTATAGGAGAGATAAAACGTTTTATGCGAGATGATGGTTCAATCAAAGTATCACGAGCGCTAAAAAGCCTAAATTTGCAGATAAACAAGTTTGTTGATGCTTACTCAGGAAAAAATCAAACAAAACCAACAATAGAAGAAATAGCAAAACATTTCAATGTTGATGAACAGGAAGTCATCATGGCAATGGACTCTGCAAAAATGCCATTGTCTTTATATGCTCCACTAGAAGATGAAGGTGGAAGTGGAGCTTTGACAGTTATAGATAGGGTTGATACGCAGGTTGAGAATGTTAATATTTTAGAAAATTTGGCACTTAAAGAAATGATTAAGTCATTGGAGGAACGTGATAGAAAGATTATACTACTGCGTTACTATTTTGATAAAACGCAGTCGGAAATTGCCAAACAACTTAATATCTCACAAGTTCAGGTGTCACGGCTTGAAAATAAAATACTCGAGTCTTTACGAACAAAACTAAGTTAAATAATAAAGTTAAAAGTAGTAAAAATAAAAGAGGTTAAAAATAAACCTCTTTTTTAATATAACTACATTTTTTTTGATGTTACAGGTGAATTAGGTTTGTTGTGAGTAGGAAATTTTATTACCTGTCTTTTTGCGACTTCTTTTTTAATTATGATAGGAGTTTTTTCCAAAGTTTCACTTTGCTCGGCACCAAGGTTCTCTAAATCATCAGTTGTGTTTTTTGCCTCGCTTTCAAAGTTATTCTGTTCATCTTCAGATATGTTCATATTTTCATCTATGTTTGAAACGATAATTTCATCAGCAATACCATTATTTACTGGTGGTACAATAGGGCGATAGGTATCAATATTTCTCATTCTAGGCAAGTATGTGTCGGTATTCCTGCCAGTATTAAATCCATTATTATAAAATCCGCCATTCATATAACCATTGTTGTAGTATGGATAAATCCCATTGTTATAACCATAGTAGCCATTTTGATAACAGCTATTATTACAATTTCTATTATAATAATTGCCATTTGTTTGGTTTGTATTTTGATAATAAACATTAGGGTTTGTAGGCGCTAAATATGTGTCTATATTTTTTTTATTAGTTGAGTTATTTTCTTGGTTCAGACTTTGTATACTTGTTTGTTCTTGTGTTTGATTGTTCAATTTATTTGTGTTGTTAGAATTTTGTTCACTTTCAATTCTTGAACAAGACAAAGTGTTTTCAATTTGTTCAAGGGTATTTAGTACATTTGAAAACAAAGCAATTCTACTTTGCATTTGATTGTTTAAAGTAGTGTAACCCAAATTTAAGTTGTCAACATTAAACTTATCAAAATATTTATTTTGATTGATTAAATTGGTTGAGTTTTTAATTCCGCTATCAGTGTTTTTGATATCAGCGCTATAACCGCTAACAATTTCTGTTAACTTTTTAAGAGCTTTCACTTGATTTTTTGATAATTTGTATTTGTCTTTTAAAGTAGCTTTTAAAGTTGCGCAACTTTGAGCTATTTGAGCTTTTAATTGTTCATGTTCTGTTAGAGCATTTTGAGAATTAAATAAAAGTGTTGTAAATCTAGAACCTTTCAAGTCTTCACTATCGTTTTCACGAGTATATAGATAACTTGATGGCGTAACCTCATATACAGCACTTGTGTTAATGCTGTTGACTGTATTTTCCATTCTGTCAAGTTGAACATTCAAATCTTTTAAAGCCTGACCATCGCTAGATGATGAACATCCAACTAATGTTAAACAAATTGCTCCACAAATGGTTGATAAAATGATTTTTTTCATTAAATTCCTCCCTATACAATTAGTTTGCAGACAAAAGTTGAATTTATACCAAAATTTAAATACAAAAGAAAAAACTTAGCTAATAAAAATAGGTGTTTAAAAAAGTGAAAATTAGGCAAATATTTTCTAGGAGTTTAATTAGGAGATAAATATGGAAAGCAAAAAAAGAAATCAAGCTTATAATCAATATGTTCAAGCAAGAATACCCAAAACAAAGCCATGGCCAAGTCTATTCAATTCCTTTTGGGTAGGAGGACTAATTTGTATATTAGGTCAAGGTATAAATGACTTGCTTCTTTTGTGGGTGCCAAATATGGCGCAGCAAACTGCTTGGGGATATACCCTTATTATATTAATTTTTCTAGCTTCATTTTTAACAGGTATTGGTGTCTATGATAAGATAGGAAAGTTTGCTGGCGGTGGCTCAATCGTGCCAATAACAGGTTTTTCAAATTCAATTTCAAGTGCAGCACTTGAATTTAAAAACGAAGGAATAATTTATGGACTTTGTGTCAAAATGTTTACAATCGCAGGTCCAGTGATAGTATGTGGAGTAGTTGCAAGCATTGTGGTAGGAATAGTTTATTTATTTATTTAAATTTAAAGGGGAATATATGGCAAAGTCACAAACAATTTTTTTCAAGAATAAGCCTGTTATAACAGGTAGTTATGCAATAGTTGGGCCTAAAGAGGGGACTGGCAATTTTGCCGAGTATTTTGATTATGTAATGCAAGACGACAGGTTTGGAGAAGATACCTATGAAAAGGCTGAAAGAAAGATGATTGAACAAGCAATAATTGGTGCAATCCAAAGCTCGAAAGTGAAACCTGCGGATATTAATATGATTTTAGCAGGTGATTTATTAAATCAGCTAATATCCTCATCCTATGCAGCACGAGATTTCAAAATGTCATACTTAGGACTTTTCGGAGCTTGTTCCACAATGGCGGAAAGTATAGCTATAGGAGCTACTTTTGTTGATGCAAAACAAGCTAATAATGTGATTTGTTCAACATCATCACATTTCTCTACAGCAGAAAGACAATTCCGTTTTCCATTAGAGCTTGGAAATCAGCGACCTCCGACATCTCAGTGGACTGTTACAGGTGCAGGTGCTTGTGTATTGTCTCAGACAGGGAATGGTCCTCGTGTAACATCAGCAACTTTTGGAAAAGTTATAGATTGGGGTGTTAAAGATGTTAATAATATGGGTGCAGCAATGGCTCCAGCAGCAATGGATACAATGTTGACTCATTTCCGAGATACAGGTGCTAGTCCAGAAGATTATGATTTGATAGTAACAGGGGATTTGGGCAAGCTTGGCAGTGAAATACTTATTGATTTAATGGAGGATAATGGAATAAAACTAGGGCTAAACTACAATGATTGTGGACAAATGTATTTCCCAAGACGTCATGCTGTTCTATGTGGTGGTAGTGGTTGTGGTTGCTCGGCAACAGTGTTCAATTCATTTATAATGAGTAAGCTCAAAAAGAAAGAATATAAAAAAGTTTTGTTTATGCCAACAGGTGCGCTTATGAGCACAACAGCTTCACAACAAGGTGATACTATTCCAGGTATATGCCATGCAATCGTAGTTGAAAGTGAGGAGGATTAAATGTATTATTTGTGGGTATTTTTAATAGGTGGTTTAATTTGTATGCTAGGTCAAGTTTTGATAATAAAAACCAATATAACCTCAGCGAGAATTTTAGTCACTTTTGTAATGATAGGTGTAGCACTAGAAGCATTTGGCTTGTTTGATTATATCTCAGAATTTGCGAGGGCAGGAATAAATGTTCCAATCATTGGTTTTGGTGCATCGCTTGCAAAAGGAGCTATCGCAGGTGCTCAATCAAAGGGTATCATTGGAGCTTTCACAGGTGGACTTGAAGCTACGGCAGGTGGTATAGCAGCTGCAGTAGGTTTTGCATTCTTGTTTGGATTAATTTTTAAGGCGAAAACTAAAAAATAACAATATAAAGATACTATTATGACATGCATAATACCATATGTAGTGTCTTTTTATTAAGTTAAAATGTTATTAAGTTGAAAAAATACAAAAATTATAAACTAATTTTAATCATGATGCAATAAATTGTTAAAGCAAACATATACATTTTATGTGCGAGCTTATGCATATAAAATAAAGAAAAAAAGATTGTCAAGAAAGGCCAAGTTTAGAATATTTTTGGCTTGTTTTTTGCTTTTGATTATAGGAATAGGTTTTTATTATTTTAAAATAGTTTGTCCTATAGTTATCACTTTAAGCGAAGAAAAGGTTCGCTCATTATCAACAAAAGTGATAAGTAGTGCAGTGGCTCAAGTTTTAGTTGAAGATGCAGTAAACTACAAAGATATTGTTGATATAAAATATGATAATAACAATGATGTTAAATCTATTGAAGTTAATTCGGTTCAAGTGAATATGATTGTTCGCCGAGCAACTGAGCTTGTTCAGTTTGAAATGGATACCCTTGGAAAAGAAGGAATAACGGTAGCAATGGGAACTTTTACAGGAATACCTTTTTTATTTGGAGTAGGCCCAAATATATCACTTCAATTAGTTCCAGTTGGCACTGTTAATACAAACTTTTTGTCCTCTTTTCAATCGGTAGGCATAAATCAATCACTTCATAAACTTTACTTTAAAATAGAAACGAGTGTGGGTATGATTTTGCCAGCTATGACAACCAATTTTTCAACGTCACTTGATGTCGTGTTATGTGAAAATATCATAGTAGGCAAAATACCTGAAATTTATTTTCAAGGTCAAATATTTTAACCAAAATTCAAGCAAAGTAATGAAATTTAAAATATCAAATAATTTTAAAAATGTAATTGAAATCAAGCTGAAACCATGCGAAATATATCCTATACAAACTAAAAATAACCTAAAACAACCGGAAAAGAAGTTAGAAAAAAGCCCAAAATAACATAAATTCAATTATTTTATTATATTTATATAAATTTATTTTGAAAAAAAAGAGGAATTTGTTATTTTTATATATATAATAATTTTGTATATTCATTTTTTGAGAGGTTTGATGCAAAATAGGGGTTATTCGGCTGATTGGTTATACCAGTTAAAACAAAAAAATAACATTGTAACTTTAATTAGCAAATATATCCGTTTGGATAAAAAAGGAAAAAGGTATTGGGGGTGTTGTCCTTTTCATAACGAAAAGACACCATCTTTTTCTGTGTCGGAGGAAGAAGGACTTTTCTACTGCTTTGGATGTAAGGAAAGTGGGGATGCAATTTCTTTTTTAATGAAAATGGAGTCTTGTGACTTTTCAGATGCAATCAAAATTTTAGCCAACAATGCTCATATGGAAATTCCAGAATTTGTAGGTACAAAAGAGGATGTTAGCAAAAAACAAGAAAAAGAAAGATTGTTAAAATTACTTGATGTTACTTATAAACATTATCAACAAAATCTATATACTAAGGAAGCTAAACCTGCACAAGATTACATAAAGCTACGTGGTTTTACAAGACATGAACTTGAAGATTTCCGTCTTGGATATTCACTTGACTTACTTACACTTCCAAATTATCTTAGAAAAATGGGATTTACATACAAAGAAATGTTGGATGCAGGAGTTTGTCAGAAAAAGGATGATAAGTTTTATTATGACGTAAATAGTGGTAGACTTGTTTTTCCTATCTTTAATTCTTTTGATGAGTGTATTGGTTTTAGTGCAAGAGTGCTTGGTAAAAGCGACTATGCGAAATACAAAAACACTAGTGAAACACCTGTATTTCATAAAGGACGAGTTGTCTTCGGAATAAATTTATTGAAGAAACTTAAGCAACAGCAAGGACTGACAAACATAATTATTGTCGAAGGTCAAATTGATGTAGTTGCAATGCATAGAGCAGGTTTTAAAAATACAGTAGCTTGTATGGGCACGGCACTGACAAGTGAAAACGCATACGAACTAAAAAAACTTTCCAATGAAATTATACTATGCTTTGACGGTGATGAAGCTGGTACTAAGGCAACTTTACGTAGTATAGATATTTTAAAAAATGAGGGCTGTGAGGTTAAGATTGTTTCACTTCCTCAAGGGCAGGACCCAGACGAAATTTTAAAAATGTATGGCAAAGAAAAATTGCAAGAATTTATTTCAAACGCTTTGCCGATTATTGATTATCAAATTGAAATTGAGAAGAAGAAATTTGATTTAACAAAAGCTGATGAAAAAGGTGCATTTGCAAAAGCAGTAATAGAACATATTAGAAAATTAGAAAGTATGGCAGAAGCAGAGCCTTATCTTGCGAAACTTCGTGATTTAACAGCCATTCCTATCGATGTTTTAAGACGTGATTTGCAACGTGGACAAGCTAAAAAAGAACCTGTTTTACATGCTAAAAAAGAAGAAGACGGTGTTTTAATCTCACGTGAAAATGGGAATATTAGAGCTATAAAATATGTGTTAAGCTCGCTGATATATCAAAAAGAATATGTAAAACAAAATTTGGATTATGCAAAGCTGATACCTTCTGCAAAAAAAATTATAGAAAAGGCTCAAGAGCGAATTGCGGTGTCAAGTTATTATGACCATTTCAATGTTGAAGAAAACCCAATTTTAAAAGATTGCTTGGTGTTCAATTTTGAAGAATTTTCAAACATAGCACAAAGATATTTTGATGAATGTGTATGGCTCTTAGCTGATGCTCAATTAAAAAATATTCAGAAGGACTTGACCGAAAAATTTAAAACATGTCAAGACCTTAATGAAAGACAGATAATAGTAAAAAAACTTACTGAAGTGACAAAACAATTAAGAGAAAAGAGTTTGGAGGAATTTTATGTCAGATAATAAAATTGAAATCGAAATGAAAAGAATTTTTGATGTTGCAGTCAAAAAAGGCTCAATAAATGAAGAGGATGTATATTTTAGACTTCTTAAATACGAAGTTTCAGCCACAGAAATTCAAAAGTTTTTGAAAAAACTAGAAAGCCATAAGGTTAAAGTTATTAGACCTATTGGCGATAATGATGGTAATGATGATAACATGCCAGAACTTACTAGTTTTGCTGTAGTAGACGACCCAGTTAAAATGTATTTAAAAGACATAGGTAAAGTTCCTCTTCTAACTAGCGAGGAAGAAATTGAACTTGCTAAACGTATTCTAGAAGGTGATGAAGAGGCAAAAGCCAAACTTTGCAAATCAAACTTACGCCTTGTTGTTTCAATCGCTAAGCGCTGGGCAAGCACAAATTCACTTTCTTTTCTTGACCTTATTCAAGAGGGGAATATGGGACTTCTCAAAGCAGTAGAAAAGTTTGATTATACAAAAGGCTTCCGTTTTTCAACATATGCTACATGGTGGATAAAACAGGCAATAACAAGAGCAATTGCAGACCAATCAAGAACAATTCGTTTGCCTGTACACATGGTTGAAACAATTAATAGATATGGTAGAACCGTTCGTCAGCTCACTCAAAAACTTTCAAGAGAACCAAGCCTTGAAGAAATAGCAGAAGCAATGGGAATAAGTGAAAGCAAAGTTGTAGAAATACAAAAGAGTGCACTTGACCCAGTTTCTCTAGAAACACCAGTAGGTGAAGAAGATGATAGCAAAATGAGTGACTTTATAGAGGATGAAAGTGCAAAAAGCCCTATGGAAGTTGCATCACAAAACCTGTTGCGTGAACAATTACTTGCGGTTATAGATACTTTAACTCCACGTGAGCAACAGGTAATACGTGAAAGATATGGTCTTATGGACGGAAAGGCCAAAACCCTTGAAGAAGTGGGAAAAGAGTTTAGTGTAACACGTGAAAGAATTAGACAAATTGAGGCAAAAGCACTAAGAAAACTCAAGCATCCAAATAGAAGTAAAAAACTTATAGACTTTATGGGTGAAAATTAAGGAGAATAAAATGGATATAAAAAAAGTACTCGAATATCAAAAAATGGATAGTGAGTTATTTAAGCTCGAAAAACAATTACGTGAAAGTGAAAATAGAAAATCAGCATCACAAATGCAAGAAAAAGCAAAGCAAGCTCAAGAACGTTCAACTCAGCTTGAACAAAAAGCAGGAGCACTTTTAAAGGAGATTGAAACTGTACGTGGTCAGTATTCAATACAAGAAAAAAAGATGAACGAAGTGTTCGCAAAAGATATTGAAAAAATGAGAAAAGAAGAAGTTGAGGCAATGCTAACTCTTAAAGATAAGCTTGCTCAAAATCTTAATATACTAGACAAAAACCTTACAAAATTAGCTGAAAATGTAAATGCAGTGCTTGCAGAGTTTAATAAGACTGTAAAACTCTATAATATGGCGAAAGAAAAATATACCGAAACAAAAACAGCTTATGATAAAGAAGTGTCACAACTAGAACCTAAAAAGCAAGAACTTGCACTTAAATTGTCAAGTATGGCAAAAACTGTGGATGCAAAACTTATGGAGCAGTACGCAAAAAGACGTAAGGATAACATTTTCCCTGTGCTAGTTCCATTGCAAGAACAATCTTGTGGTGGATGCCATGTAGAACTTCCTATTTCAATGATTTCAAAATTAAAAGAAGAAGGTGTGCTTTCTTGTGAACATTGTCACAGAATAATATATTCAAACTAAAATAGAGGTAAAAATTACCTCTTTTTTTTGTTCAATTTGCTTGCCATAATTATAGTTAATATATATAATTAAACTATAAGAAGTTATTTTACGAATAGGATAGATAAATGATTTTTAGAAAATTTTTTAATAAAGATGCTGATAAGGCTGTGTTTTTTGCCGAGAGATTTAAGCTTTCTCCACGCACAGCAGAACTGATTTTATCTCGTGGACTTTCAACGGAAGAGGAGATACAAGAGTTTTTAAATCCAAGCACCTTCGCAGATCCATTTCTTTTAAAAGGAATGAAACAATTATGTGATAGATTGACTATTGCGAAAGAACTCGGTGATAGAGTTCTCGTTTTTGGTGACTATGATGTGGATGGGGTAAGTGCAACCGCTATCATGATAAAACTGTTGGATGAGATAGGTATAAAAGCTGATTATTATCTTCCAAATAGATATGTAGACGGTTATGGCTTGACAAATGCAGTAATCGATAAAATAGCTGATAAATATGACCCCAATTTAATAATTACTGTGGATTGTGGTATATCTTGTTATCAAGAGGTTGAATATGCAAAAAGCAAAGGTATAGAGATTATTGTTACAGACCACCATGATATACCTGAAACTATTCCAGATACTATAGTTGTGAATGCTAAGCTTGAAGGACAGGCTTTTCCGTTTAGGGAACTATGTGGAACTGGTGTGGCATACAAAATTTGTGAAGCGGTGCTTGGCAGGGTAAAAGCAGAAAAATATCTTCCTATAACAGCAATAGCAACAATAGTAGATATTGTTCCACTTATAAAAGAGAATAGAACGATAGTAACACGTGGTTTAGCACTTATGGAAAAATACCTTCCTATAGGTCTTAAAATGATGTTTAAGGAATTTGATATAAGTCTACAAAAGCCAAGCTCAACCGATATTTCATATAAGATAGGGCCAAAACTTAATGCGTCAGGTAGAATGGGAGATGCAGGAGATTCACTAAAATTATATTTCGAGACTAATCCTGTAAAGATAAAAAAGGCAATTGAAAAAATAAAAGAGCATAATACCAAAAGACAGGATATTTGCAATAGGATAATGGATGATTGCGAAAAAGTTCTTGAAAAGCAGGATATGACAATGCAAAGAGTTATCTGTCTAGCATCAAAGCGTTGGGATAAGGGTGTGCTTGGGATAGTTTGTTCACGACTCCTCGAAAAATACCATAAACCAGTGTTCCTATTTGCTCAGGAGGGAGATGAACTTACAGGTTCAGGAAGAAGTATAGATGATATAAATATACATCAGCTCTTGTCTTCGTTAAAGGATATTTTAGATACCTATGGTGGACATAGTATGGCGGCGGGACTAAGCTTAAAACGAAGTAAGTATGAAGAGTTTGTAAAAAAGGTAAATGCCTTTGCACTTGAAAAGGTAAATGATAGTGTTTTTATGCCAATAAGCTATTATGACCAAGAAATAACAGAGAATGAGATAACTCCAGAGTTTTTAAAGGAACTGGCTTTGCTTGAACCATGTGGTTGTGCAAACCCAACGCCAAAATTTAAAATAACAGCTCAAAACGTAGAAATTATGCCAATGAAAAGATTTCCTCAGCACGCAACAATAAAGCTTGGAAATCTAAGTTTGATGTACTTTAACTTTTTAGACAATCTAAAGAAGATAACTTTTTCACGGCAAAAATCATTTATATTTGAGTTTCAATCAAAAACATCCAAAGGTATAGTTAGTGAGTTTGATGGAGGAAGTTTTATTGCAGAAGATGCCTATAAAAAACTTAATCCTATAGAAATAGACCAACTTTGTCTAGCTGAAAAAGGTGAAGTCAAATATAAAATGTATCCAAAGAACGAACTTTTGAATTTTGTAAGTGGCACATCAACAACGGTGTTTGGCACATGCTTTGTAACATTTTCATGTTTTGATTATGTTGATTTTGCAAAGAATTATAATATACAAGGCATCTATCATTTTGGTATAAACGATAAATCAGAAATAGGCTATAATACATTGTTAATTTCACCAAAAGGACTCGATTGGGCAAAAAACTTTACAAAAATAGTCTTTCTTTCACCAGTGATAGATGAAGGCTATATTACAGCCTTGTCAAAGCATACAACAGCAGAAATTTATATTCCGATAGATAAAAACAATGACTCGAGAAAATTCAGTGGGTTGGATTTGTCACGAGAAACATATGGAAAAATTTATAAATCTCTTTCATCAGTATCAGGTAGACAAATATACAACGAGTTTGATTTGTATGATAAGCTTAACCTTGCACCTGAAATTTCATTTAGTTCATTCTACTTTGCGTTAAAGGTATTTAATGAACTAGAACTTATAAAAATAGAAGAGAGTCAGCAAATAGTAGTTTATACAAATAAGACAAAGAAAAATCCGCTTGAAAATTCAAAATTATATAATATGATAATACAATTAAAAGAGGCTAGCAAAAGGAGAAATTAAATAACAATGATTAATAAAATCTTAGATAAAATAACTTCTAGCATAGAAATATCAGAAAAAGATTTGGCTTTGATAAAAGATATTTTGTGCGAAGAGATGAATCTTCCAAGATGTTATTCAATACTCGATTTTATCTTTGAAATGCGACTAGACAAAAACTCAGCCGTTGCCTTTTTGCTTTATCAATTATATAAAGTCAAACCAGAGAGGGCAGAAAAATTAAAAGAAGAAATCAACTCTGAAGAAAACTCAATGTATGAAACCTACAAACAAATACGAGATATAAGCGATTTAACATTAAGTGAGGATGTAGAAGATATAAAAAACATGTTTTTAGCGCTTAGCAAAGATATCCGTGTTGTAGTTATAAAGCTTGCTGGTATTCTTTATGATATAAAACATATCAATCCTCCATTATCAGAATCACAAAAAAAATTTATTACACAAGTGAGAGATATTCATGTTCCTCTCTCAGAAAGACTTGGATTTGATAAACTTAAACTGGCTCTTGATGACAATGTTATTAGACTTGAAGACCCAATAGGTTACAAAACACTGGCTGATAACCTTGAAGAGAAAAAAGAAGAAAATGAAAAACAGCTAGAACTTACAAAATCAAGAATTCAAGACATTTTGGTTGATTTAGGCATAAAAGGTGAAATTCAATATAGAGTAAAACATATTTCATCTATTTATAAAAAACTCAATGCACAAAAAAAGAGATTAACTCAAATTTATGACCTTCTTGCTATGAGGGTTATAGTCAATACAGTTGAAGAATGTTATGCTGTCTTAGGAAGAGTGCATTTGATATATAAACCAATGGCTGGAAGAGTCAAAGATTATATAGCCTCACCAAAACCAAATGGATATAAATCTCTTCATACAACAATAGTGGTTGAAAATGACCATCCGCTTGAAGTACAAATAAGAACCTATCAAATGCATAAAGAAAGTGAGTATGGAGTATACGCACATTGGCTTTATAAAGAAAAGAAAAATAAAAAGAATGCTTTAGACAAAAAGATAACATGGTTCAGAGAAACACTAGAAAATGCACAAAACTTGCCTGATGAAGAGTTTATTGCGACCTTAAAATCAGACCTCTATGATGGTGTTATCTTTGTACAAACACCAAAAGGTAGAGTTATAGAATTTCCAGTAGGTGCAACAGCAATCGACTTTGCTTATGCAATACATTCTGATATAGGCAACTCATGTGTAGGTGTAAAAATCAATTCACAAATAAAGCCTATCACAACTCAACTTGCAAACGGTGATATAGTAGAAGTTCTAACATCAACACACTCAAAAGGCCCTTCTCGTGATTGGCTGAATATAGTTAGAACAAGTGGTGCTAGAAGTAAAATAAGAGACTTTTTTAAAACCGAACTCAAAGAAGATAATATAAAAAATGGCAAAACTTCAATAATGCAAGCATTGCAAGATAAAGGTTTTTCTTATTCACAACTTTTTACAGAAAAGTATACAAGTGAAGTTTTAACAAAACTTTCAATGAAAAACCTTGATGAGCTTTTTGCTTCAGTAGGTTCAGGCTCGCTTACAGCAGGGCAAGCAATCGGAAGATTTGTATCGCTTTGGCAACGAGATAACAAAATATTACAGGCCTCACAGCAAAACACATTAAATATAAAAAAGAACAAGGATGGTATCCTCATCGATGGAGATAGTGGCATGCTCATTCGCTTTGCAGGATGTTGCAATCCTATTGAAGGAGATAATATAATCGGATATATTTCAAGAGGAAAAGGTGTTACAATACATCGCCATAATTGTGCAAATCTCAAATATCTTGAACCAGAACGACTAGTAAGTGCAAATTGGTTACAACAAAAGAATGGAAGTTTCCTTGCTGTAATAAAAGTAATCATGGAAAAGGGTGAAAATAATATAGTCAAACTCACAACTCATATTGTCAACATGAAAGTAACTTTAAAAGGTTTTGAAGTGAAAGACTGTGGAGATAATTATGCTTGTAGCTTGGGTGTAGAAGTAAAAAATAAAGAAGAAGTTGATAAAATATTAAATTCTTTAAAAAATATCAAAGACGTTATAGAAGTTTATCGAGGTGAACGATGAAAATAATTTCAAATCAAGAAGAAATGGTGCAAGAATTTGAAAATCTCGTCAACCTTTTTGATGAAAATTGTGAACTTGAAATAAAGCATACCTTTGAAGAAAAAGATGATAAAATAACAGAGCAATTTATAATACAATCAGGTGAGAAACAAAAATCACATTCTTTTACATATCAATTAAATGAAAAAGACCCATTAAGACGCAAGAGTAAAAGAAAGCGAAAAAGCAAAATATTCTTGTATGATATTTTGTCATCTTATTATAAAAAAACTTTGCCTTGGGGTTCACTCACAGGAATAAGACCAACAAAGCTAGCTCGTGATATGATTGAAAGCGGAGAGGTTAAAGAAAATGTTATTTCCGAAGTGCTAGAAAAGGAATATAAATTATCAAAAAATAGAGCAAAGCTTATTCCAATGATACTTAAAAATCAAAAATGTATAATAAGGAATGATAACCTCGTAGATTTATATATAAATATTCCAATATGTCCGTCAAGATGTCTATATTGCTCGTTTATATCAAGCGAACTTAAAAGGGTGAAAGATAAGGTTGATAGCTATGTTGATTGCCTTATAAAAGAACTCAATGCAGTACGTGAAATAATAAATAAGAAAGCTTATATAGTAAGAACAATTTATATCGGGGGAGGTACCCCATCAGTTCTAACAGCTAGTCAGCTTGACAAACTTTTAAGTGCAATAAAATATCCTATAAATGAGTTTACAGTTGAGTGTGGCAGGCCAGATACTATAACAGAAGAAAAGCTAGACACTCTTAAAAAACATAATGTTACAAGAATTTCAATCAATCCACAAACTTTTTGCGAAGCAACACTTAAAAGAATAGGTAGAAACCATAAAAACAGTCAAGTGCTAAAAGGCTATCAAATGGCGCTAGAAAGAGGCTTTATAGTTAATATGGATATTATAGCTGGACTTCCAGGTGAAAAATTAGGAGTGTTTAAAAGAACTATTAATACTTTACTAGATTTAAATCCAGAAAATTTAACAATACACACTCTTTCAATTAAAAATGGTGCTTTACTAAAAAATGAAAATTTTAAAACAGACGAAGATGTAGTATGTCGTATGATAGACTACGCACAAAAGGTTGTACTAGATAAAGGTTACAAACCATATTACTTATATAGGCAAAAACATCAATTAAGCGGGCTTGAAAACGTCGGTTATTATAGAGATGAGCATGTGTGCATATTTAATATTGACAGTATGGAAGAAA